>NZ_JBHILT010000001.1:0-277667 GCF_042193405.1 Bartonella sp. TT110JLCBS | reverse complement strand
TCTTCCCATGATCAACGTGACCAATCGTACCAATATTAACATGCGGTTTTGTTCGTTCAAACTTGCTCTTCGCCATTGCTATTAATCTCTTGTTTTATTCCCTATTTTTGTTAGCATCTAGGGACAGTTCTGCAAAAATAAGTCTGACCAGACTGTATACAGCCCAATCACCACAACTCTTAGACGTAAAATCCCACCCAATCTATAAATGGAATATTTTCCATCATACCTATTTGCCCAATCATCAACAATCATTTGGAGCGGGTAGCGGGAATCGAACCCGCATATTCAGCTTGGAAGGCTGCTGCTCTACCATTGAGCTATACCCGCATGACCCATGTACTAACTCTCCTTCGATGAATGGTGGAGGGGGTTGGATTCGAACCAACGTAGCATACGCAACGGATTTACAGTCCGCCCCCTTTAACCACTCGGGCACCCCTCCATTACACCGATAAAGTCGCGCAATGAGACATCACGACAACCATCTTGAACACCCATTCAATTCAATCTGATTGCGAAGTGGTTATGACGATTACTATTGTATCTGTCAACAGAATAAATACAATTCTGTACAAATTTCCTGCTCATAATTTTAAATTATAGATTTTTTCTCTCTATTTTTCTTATTAACACGCTATAAAGAAGCTATGAAAGAAAAAATATCACAAAATTCTCATTATGCTCGTTTACGTCGCCGATATCGCGACACAAAAGGCTCTCCTTCTCGATCTTTTACACACCCAAAGAAGAAAACTGCTTCTTTACAGCAAGGAATCATCCATCTTTATGGCATTCATTCTGTTCAGGCTGCTTTAGAAAACCCAAAAAGAATTTTAAAATGTCTTTATGTTACACAAAATGCCTTAAAACGATTAAATATATCCGAATCAGATTATCCTTGCTCTGTTACATTATGCACCCCCAAATATCTTGATTCGCTTGTTGGAAGTGAGGCTGTTCATCAAGGTATTGTTTTGGAAACTCTCCCCCTCAAACCATGCAAACTGTCGGAACTGACCAATACTGATCTGGTCATTGTCATGGATCAAATTACCGATCCACATAATGTTGGCGCTATTATGCGCTCTGCAGTTGCATTGAAAGCTAAAGCACTTATTACAACTTGCCGTCACTCTCCCCACGAAAGCGGAGTTCTCGCAAAAGCTGCATCAGGAGCTCTGGAGATGATTCATTATATTACCGTACGAAACCTCGCTGAAGCTCTTCAAGAACTTCATCAAACAGGTTTTACGAGCTTTGGTCTCGATTCAGAAGGTGACCAACCTCTAGAAACAGCATTAACAGGAAATAAAATTGCTCTTGTTTTAGGAGCAGAAGGTAAAGGCTTGCGTAAAAAAACACGTGAAACCGTTTGCGCTCTAGCACGCCTTGATATGCCAGGAAATATTAAATCATTAAATGTTTCAAACGCAGCAACAATAGCACTTTATGTAGCGCATAAATATATTAGATTCTAATTTTTAATTTTTTTGTGAAACATCAAAAAAACCAACCAACAAAAAACCCGCAAAAAAACCGCCAATATGAGCTTCCCATGCTATTGAGATACCGTTTTCTTCAAACAGAATGGAAGAAATACCTATGATAAAGTCAGCTATCAGCCACATACTCATATAAACAAGCACCCCCTTGGAACGTAGAGCTTTTTTGATGGACAATAAATGCCCCCCAAATTCTTTAACACCTAAATAGCGGCTGGGCAAACCGTAACGTACAATAGCACCCATCATTCCAGATACTGCACCTGATGCCCCAACAAGTGATATGGTACTTTCTTGATGAAATGTAAAATAAGTCAAAACAGAAATAACTGCCGTTAACACCCAAAAAATTAAAAAACGTAAAACACCAAAATGCCTTGCTAAAGGAGAGCCGAAAACCAAAAGCCAAACCATATTAAGAGCAACATGTTTAAAACTACTATGCATAAATGAATAACTCACCATGGTATAACAAAATGCTACAGGATCCCTCTTAAACAATGCTGGTATAAATGAAAAAAACTCAAGGCTTTCAACATAAACCTGATGAGAAAAAAAATACTGAGAAATGCAATAAAGACAAAAACAAAATGCTATTAACACAACTATAATAAATGGAACATTCAATAAAGGTTCTTTAGGTTGTTTCGGCAATCGGGAAACATCATTATGCTGGTGACTAGAAACTTTCATTGTATAAAATCTCGTATTTTTCAGAAAATGGGTTATTCTTTATACAAAATAAATACACCACTCCCAGTGATGCAGAATCCTTTTAACGCCTCTTCGAAGCCCCTTTTTAAATTTTCAATAGCTCTATATGAAAACACCTGTATTTTATACAAAAGATTAAAAAAAGCATGGATATCAAGAATATGATTTACAAACTTAGTGGTATCCTGCTTACTTAAATGCGAAGTTATTATACAATATACAATAACTTACGAATAGATAAACTCACTTATGAGTGTGGTATATAATAAAAATACATAAACATTGTTTTCTTACTAGAAATATATTGATCATTGCATTTTTTAATCAAGCTATACTTCGACTGATAAACTTTAAATAATCTTAAATCTCAATTTTTCCATTAATATGGCTTGCATTGCTTCTACTCTTTGAATGAAAAACAACATCTCTATGAGAAAAAAACGACCAACACAGCGTTCTCTAAATATACTAATTGATGTTTCATAATGAATTACTTACTTAATAGTCTGTTTTCCTCATAAATGCAAAAGCGTCAGTTCATCTCTTTAACAAATATAAACAAGCCTTTCATTTCAACCTTTAACAGATATAATGCAAGAACTGTCTCCTATGAAACACTGAAAAAATATGTTTATTCTAATGATGCATCTTTGAATTTAAACAATTCATGACAGAAATTTTTATTCCTTTCTTAGACGGTCTTATCTACGCATCCGCCACTTATAACGCGCAAGAGAATAGTTCGGATTAATTCAATATAAAAAAAATTTAAATGAGGCAATCATAGGAATTTTAACCTCCTATTAAGTTGCAAAATAACAAAAACCATTATAAATCAATGTATTATAAATAGATAACACACTAATCATTGAAGAGGAAGATCTTGAGAATTCTGCTTGCAATCCTTTAACCACACATCATAAATAGGATGCTCAACAGCATTCAACCCAGGACTATCTGCAAACATCCATCCTGTAAAAATACGTCGTATTTTTTTATCTAATGTCACTTCATTGACTTCGACAAAACCAGTTGTACGCGTTGGCTCATCTTTAGAGCTCGTATAACACGCACGTGGAGTTACCTGTAATGCGCCGTACTGATAAATTTTACCAAGAGTAACTTCAAAACGTGTGGTCCGTCCCGTGATTTTGTCAAGACCTGCAAAAACAGCAATTCCATTGCTAATACGCTCAGCCCGCACCCCATTATTTAAGGATAAAAACACTAAAATTCCCATAAAAAAAATATATATAAAATGCCTCACCCCTAACAATAAAAAAAATCTCATCATATCAAAATCAATCGCACCTTAAAAAATAATTCTTTTCATAACATAGAGTCAAATAAGACAAAAATACACACGTACATTAAAATATTTTATTTTTTAGGTGACCACGCATCATAATCTTCATGCACACAAGAACGCTCTCCACTGGAGGTGATAGCCCCCTTTGGTCGATAGCCCTCACTTGTTCCTGTCATATTTGCAACATGAGGCTTTTCCCATTCATAAGGATGATAATCCTCCTGTGTTGGTGGACACTCACAGCGATGATGAATCCAACCGTGCCAACCTGGTGGAATAGTAGAGGCCTCAGAATAGTCTTTATAGATAACCCAACGGTGCGGATAACCATCCTTATGAAGTCCTCCT
This sequence comes from Bartonella sp. TT110JLCBS, assembly GCF_042193405.1. Classification (NCBI taxonomy): domain Bacteria; kingdom Pseudomonadati; phylum Pseudomonadota; class Alphaproteobacteria; order Hyphomicrobiales; family Bartonellaceae; genus Bartonella; species Bartonella sp. TT110JLCBS. Next base: position 273,791 of record NZ_JBHILT010000001.1, on the reverse strand, counting down.
TCATAATATATATTTCCAAATTGATCTTCCCCTATCCGCTTACCTTTGCGCCATGTAAAAAAACGCGTACCAATGGTATTGCCATTCCACCATGTGAAGATTTGCTTTAAAAAACGAGCCATCTGCTATTCCATTCATTTAGTGCGCTCATGAAATTAATCGTTGGAATAAAATTATTAACGATTGAAATTATCGAAAAAGTTACTCGTAAATTCAACTACAATTCCAATTGATAGGTTAACGTGCTATCCTTTAATTTCGAGAAGATATCATATGTATGGCTTCTGCTCCACCCCATAAAATTTAATCTATGCCAAGTTTCATCTTAACCAATTCATTAACAGCTTGGGGATTTGCCTTACCACCTGTTGCTTTCATTACCTGTCCAACAAACCAACCAGCTAAAGCAGGTTTGTGCTTTGCTTGCGCAACTTTATCAGAATTATTGGCAACGATCTCATCAACAGCTCTTTCAATAGCCTTTGTATCCGTCACCTGCTTCATATTTCGCTCTTCTACAATTTGGCGTGCATCTCCCCCTTCATTCCAAATAATCTCAAAAAGATCTTTGGCAATTTTTCCAGAAATAACTCCTTCTTTTATGAGATCAATAATGCTTCCCAATTGATTTGGCGATACTGGTGACTCTTCAATCTCACGATTATCTTTATTTAAAGCCCCTAAAAGGTCATTAATCACCCAATTGGCAACTATTTTTCCATCACGCCCACGTGCTACTTCTTCAAAATAATCAGCAATAGCCTTTTCTGTCACAAGAATGGAAGCATCATACACTGTCAATCCCATTTCCTTAACAAAACGTGCTTTTATAGCGTCAGGCAATTCTGGTAAGTCTGCTGCCAAAGCATCCACAAATGCTTGATCAAATTCTAATGGTAAAAGATCAGGATCAGGAAAATAACGATAGTCATGCGCTTCTTCCTTTGAGCGCATAGAGCGCGTTTCACCTTTAGCGGCATCAAAAAGTCGAGTCTCTTGATCTATAACGCCTCCATCTTCTAAAATTGCAATCTGACGACGCGCTTCATATTCAATTGCTTGACCAATAAAGCGAATAGAATTAACATTCTTAATTTCACAGCGCGTTCCAAAATCTTCACCAGGACGACGAACAGATACATTGACATCTGCACGCATAGAACCTTCATCCATATTGCCATCGCAAGTGCCCAAATAACGAACAATCGTACGCAATTTTGTCATATAGGCTTTGGCTTCATCTGATGAGCGCATATCAGGTTTGGAAACAATTTCCATAAGAGCAACACCAGAACGATTAAGATCTACAAAAGACATCGTTGGATGTTGATCGTGCATCGATTTTCCAGCATCCTGTTCAAGATGCAACCTCTCAATTCCCACTTCAATATCCTCAAATTGGCCATTCGAATCTGGACCAACAGATATGATAATCTTTCCCTCTCCCACAATGGGATAGCGAAATTGAGAAATCTGATACCCTTGCGGTAAATCTGGATAAAAATAATTTTTGCGATCAAAAACAGATTTTAAATTAATATGCGCCTTTAATCCTAACCCCGTTCGAACCGCTTGACGAACACATTCTTGATTAAGAACAGGCAACATACCTGGCATGGCTGCATCAATAAGCGATACATGATTGTTCGGCTCTGCACCAAATTTGGTTGATGCTCCTGAAAAAAGTTTCGAATTTGATATGATTTGCGCATGAACTTCCATGCCAATGATGACTTCCCAATCACCTGTAACTCCAGAAATAAAACGCTTAGAATCAGGAGTACGCGTATCAATGATGCTCATTGCCAATCCACTACCAATATTTAAAATATACTCATGTATTTAAAATATACTCATGGCTTATTTAAAACCATTCTCTCTGGGCAACCCCAGGATATAAATCTTACAACAAGTCCGATTCTATCGGACTTGTTTTACTTGCGTGAATATTAAGCTTTTTTAGGAGCTTTTTTCTTAGCTGATGTTTTCTCTGCGGACTTTTCCTTCACTGCAGATTTTTTCTTTGCCGGCTTTTCTTCAATGTCCTCTGATTCGTCATATTCTTTCATCAATTCCTCAACTGTCACTTCTTTATCTGTCACTTTTATCTGTGCTAACAAATAATCAATGACCTTTTCTTCAAAAATCGGAGCACGCAGATTTTCAACAGCTTCTGGCGTCTTACGAAAAAAATCCATAATCTCTTTCTCTTGTCCAGGATACTGGCGAACCTGATCAAAAACAGCTGCCTTTAGCTCATCCTCACTAACTTTAACACCAACCTTTACTCCAATTTCAGAAAGCACTAAACCAAGACGAACACGACGTTGTGCAAGAACACGATATTCCTCCCGTGCCTTTTCTTCTGTAACACCTTCATCTTCAAAACTGCGCCCAGCCTTTTTCAAATCATCATTAACCTGAGCCCATATATTGTTAAACTCAACTTCTAAAAGTTCTTCAGGAATCTCAAAATTATAATCAGCATCTAAAGCATCAAGAATTTGACGCTTAACTTTTTGACGCGTCACTGAACCATATTGGTTTTCAATCTGACCACGAACGACCTCACGTAAGCGATCTATAGACTCTAAACCAACTTTTTGTGCCGCTTCATCATCAATTTTTAATTCATCTGGTTTAAAGACAGCTTTGACAGTAATGTCAAACTCTGCTTCCCGTCCCGCCAAATGTGCCGCACTGTAATTATCAGGAAATTTAACAAAAATCGTTTTTACATCCCCAGCTTTCACACCAACCAATTGCTCTTCAAAACCAGGAATAAATTGTTTTGACCCAAGAATCAGTTGTGCATCACTATCTTCCCCACCTTCAAATGGAACGCCTTCAAGCTTACCTTGATAATCTATGGTAATACGATCACCTTCTTCAGAACTCCCCTCTTTTAGGGAATAATTACGCGTAGAAGAAAGGACGCGATTGACTTGATCATCAATATCCTGTTCAGGGACAGTTGCAATTTCACGGATAACTTCAATATGTTCAAAATCCTTAATTTCAATTTTCGGTAAAACTTCATACTTTAAACTAAAAGTAAAATCGGCTTTGCCATCTAGAATTTTTTCATCTTCATCTATGTCAATTTTTGGCTGCATCGCTGCACGTTCATTGCGGTCCGCTAAAATAGAACGTGGCGCATCACTGAGTATCTCATTGAGAATCTCCGCCATAAAAGATTTACCATACATTTTTCGTAAATGCCCACTAGGCACTTTACCAGGACGAAAACCATTAAGCTTAATCTTACCCTTGGTATCATCTAACCGTTCATTCAACTTTTCTTCTAAATCTTTTGCTGGAACCACGATCTTAATTTCGCGCTTCAGTCCTTCATTAAGCGTCTCGGTAACCTGCATTAAACACCTTCATTTTTCTAAGGAGAGGGACGTGCCCACTCTAATAATCATTACATTCTAACACGTTGAGTGTTACATCACCATGAAGCGGAATTCCAGACACGTAGAAATCCGTAGCACTTAAAGGATTGCTTTGGTGCGGATGGAGGGACTCGAACCCCCACGGTCTCCCGCCAGAACCTAAATCTGGTGCGTCTACCAATTTCGCCACATCCGCCAAACTGACAAGCTAATAACCTTATACAAACGGCGCTTCTATACCATTAATTAGAGAAAAAAAGCAAACAAATATATTAAAAAAACGAATATACATTATTCTCATAAATAACAAAAACAAAATCTATGCTTTTCATATACGGCTGCTTACGCTAAAAGTCGAGTATGCTAAAGACATTTGATACTCCAATCCATATCATCGGTGGCGGTCTTGCAGGATGTGAAGCAAGCTGGCAAATCGCTCAGTCAGGAATTCCTGTTATTTTGCATGAAATGCGACCCCAGAAAAAATCAGATGCCCATAAAACGGATAAATTGGCAGAACTGGTTTGTTCAAATTCATTTCGTTGCGATGATTCATCAACAAATGCCGTAGGACTTCTCCATGCTGAAATGCGATTAGCAAAATCGTTGATTATGAAAGCTGCTGATGCCAATAAAGTCCCCGCAGGGAGTGCCCTTGCTGTTGACCGTGATGGATTTTCAAAAATCGTTACAGCAGCACTCGAAAACCACCTTCTTATAACGATTAAACGTGAAGAAGTTCAAAAAATTCCTAAAGCTTGGAAACATGTTATCATCGCAACGGGTCCCCTTACCTCATCTGCACTTGCTCGAGAATTGCAAGCAATAACTGGAACAGAATCACTCTCTTTTTTTGATGCTATTGCACCTATTATCCATACCGATAGTATTGATACGAATATTTGTTGGTATCAGTCGCGCTATGATAAGATTGGCCCAGAGGGAACAGGAAAAGATTACCTTAATTGTCCCTTAAATAAAGAACAGTATGAAACATTCGTTCAAGCGTTAAAAAATGCAGATAAAACAGAGTTTCGTGACTTTGAAAAAACGCCCTATTTTGATGGATGCCTACCAATTGAAATTATGGCTGAGCGCGGACTTGAAACGTTAAGACATGGTCCTATGAAACCTATGGGCTTAACTAATGCCCATAATCCTACAGTTAAACCCTATGCTGTCGTTCAATTACGCCAAGACAATAAACTTGGAACGCTTTATAATATGGTCGGCTTTCAGACAAAACTGAAATATGGTGAACAAATTCGCATTTTTAGAATGATTCCCGGTCTTGAAAAAGCAGAGTTTGCGCGTCTTGGTGGTCTTCACCGCAATACCTACCTCAACTCGCCAATCATTCTTGATCAAACCCTTCGTTTAAAACAAACAAAACAACTACGCTTTGCAGGGCAAATTACCGGATGTGAAGGTTATGTAGAATCAGCGGCAATAGGACTTCTTGCTGGACGTTTTGCTGCTGCCGAATATCATCATATTTCTCCTTGCCTACCCCCACAAACTACAGCATTCGGAGCCCTTTTGAATCATATTACGGGGGGACACATCATAGATGAAAAAGCAGAAACACAGTCTTTTCAGCCAATGAATATCAATTTCGGACTTTTTCCCCCTATTGCTTCTATTAAACATTCAGGGAAACGTTTACCAAGTAAAGAAAAAAAATTAGTAAAAAAACAAGCCATAACAGCGAGAGCTCTCAATGATTGTACTCAGTGGTTAGCAGATAAAGAATCAAAGAGCTCCTGTTTATAAAAAACATACGATTCGCCTCTCACCTACTGAACAGATCTTTATGACTCTCATGAAAAAATCATTCTAAAGCCTTTTAAAGACTGTCTCCCCCAATCAATAAATACTACCTACATTTCATCATTTATTCAATTATGTAGGTGCTGCGAAAATAACTTTTTGCTATAAAAAGACTTTTACTGCTATCAACAATTTAATATGATTTAATGACTAAAAACAAAATAAGCATATAAATATATTATGAATAATCAAAAAAATAGATGAAAAATACACACATAATACTGTACTATCTTTATTAATAGTTTTTATATTACGTAATGTATATTATTTTATAAGAGTAATTTTTCTGTTTTTTAACTTCCTCCCTCAAAATTTGTGATATTCTCTTATTTTAACTCTTGTGTGATGAAGAAAAAACGCTCTCCTGCATATCACAAGTAAAATAAAGATATGGTACAAATATTTGCAGATAGAGCTGGAGCTATCTCTCCCCTCTCAAATGCCAAGAAAAATCACAATATTGAAAACCAAATCTGAATATCAAAAGATTCTTTCATTTCAGGCTCTCTAATAAATCAATAAAATTATCCTCTTGGTGCGTCACAAGAAAGGTTGGCGTATAAGTAAAAGAATAAAACTATCGCTTACGCACTCGTCTCAGATATCGGAGAGCTAGTCGCAACATTATAGGAACTGAGAAAAATAGATAATATGGTGGCACCAACATGCGCTTTTGTTAAGCGTAAATGGTAGTATATAATAACTTTTATAAACTTTACAGAGTTTTCCGCCTCATATTATTTACGGATCTTGTTTTGAAATAAATACCGTAACATTTCAGCGTAATAAAAGTTAATATTACATTTTATAAGCCATACCCGCGCTCAATTAATATAGTGCAATATTTTATGAAAAGACTAAAAACAATATATTTCCAGCAATACATGAAAATAAAAAGTATCGCAAAGATCTCAAAGTGTTATGTGAAAACGAGCATAACACATGTGTTAAAAAAACCCGATTTATTTATAAGCGGGTTTTTTTAATGTAGCTTAAATTATTTTTTATTAACTGCTTCTTTAAGGCTTTTTCCTGCAGAAAATTTTGGTACAGAACGTGCTGGAATATCGATTTCAGCACCAGTTGAAGGATTACGCCCCTTTGTTGCAGCACGATGAGAAACTTCAAAAGAGCCAAAACCTGGAAGACGAACATCTCCCCCTGAAGCCAAAGCTTCAGTTATAGAAGCCATAAAAGCATCAACAACAGCACCAGCTTGCGCTTTTGAAACACCTGCCTTTTCAGCAACGGAGCTAACCAATTCACTTTTATTCATAAAATATTTCCTTTCCCTATATTACCTGACAACATGACTTAATCATGTTATTGGTCAGTTTATTGAAAAGTACAGCAAACAGAAGTCTTATTTTTATCCAAAACATTGTTTTTTTAGCAATAATCACAGTTATTCACGGAATTTTTCACTTTTCCCAACAAAAAACAGAATAATAACCTCAAAAACGCCTTCTGCCACCTAAAAAATGCCGTTATAAATGAGATAAGTGAATCAGTGTGCAATCTGTATTCCTTCACTATCACTGCTCTCTGACCGGATTGGAACAGCCCCTGTAGAGGGTTCTTCCCATTCAATAGTATCTGGAAAACGAACCAAAGCGTGTTTCAAAACTTCACTCACATGATTTACCGGAATAATTTCCATATTATTTTTGACATCATCAGGAATATCAACCAAATCTTTTGCGTTTTCTTCAGGAATAAGTACTTTTTTTATCCCTCCTCGAAGAGCTGCTAAGAGTTTTTCTTTTAATCCACCAATGGGTAAAACGCGTCCACGTAAAGTAATTTCACCAGTCATTGCAATATCTTTATGCACAGCTACTCCTGTAAGGACCGAAACAATTGCTGTCACCATTGCAATCCCAGCAGAGGGGCCATCTTTTGGTGTCGCCCCTTCTGGAACATGAACATGGATATCGCGTTTTTCAAAAAGTGGAGGTTCAATACCAAAATCAACAGCACGAGAACGTACATAAGATGCTGCCGCTGAAATGGACTCTTTCATAATATCACGTAAATTTCCAGTTACAGTCATCTTACCTTTGCCGGGCATCATAACTCCTTCAATGGTCAATAACTCTCCGCCAACTTCTGTCCACGCAAGGCCTGTTACAACACCAATTTGATTTTCGCCTTCAATCTGATTGTAATGATAACGTTTAACACCCAAGAAATCATGAATATTACTTTCTGTAACTTTTACAGATTTTTGATGCGTTTTGAGAATTTTTGTAACGGATTTGCGGGAAATTTTCATGAGTTCACGTTCAAGGTTACGAACACCTGCCTCACGTGTGTAAAACTGAATAATTGACCTTAGTGCTCCATCAGAAATACTGAGTTCTTTTTTAGACAAACAGTGATCTTTTAGTGCTTTTGGTAAAAGATGCTGTTTAACAATTTCCATTTTCTCACATTCCGTATAACCAGCAATACGAATAATTTCCATACGATCCATTAATGGACCTGGAATATTAAGCGTATTGGCAGTTGTGATAAACATCACATCAGAAAGATCATATTCAACTTCCAAATAGTGATCAATGAATGTACTATTTTGTTCAGGATCAAGAACTTCTAATAAAGCGGATGAAGGATCGCCACGGAAATCTTGTCCCATTTTATCAATTTCATCAAGCAAGAAAAGCGGATTAGATTTTTTTGCTTTTTTCATAGACTGGATAATTTTTCCAGGCATCGAGCCAATATATGTTCGGCGATGTCCACGAATTTCTGCTTCATCTCGGACACCTCCCAATGAGATACGAACATACTCACGCCCCGTTGCCTTTGCAATAGAGCGCGCTAATGATGTTTTCCCTACACCAGGAGGACCTAACAAACAAATAATGGGACCTTTTATCTTTGACGCGCGACTTTGTACGGACAAATATTCAATAATTCGCTCCTTAACTTTTTCAAGACCAAAATGTTCATTATTCATGACCTTTTCAGCAAAATCTAAGTTGTTTTTAATCTTAGATTTTTTACCCCAAGGCATTGCTAATAACCAATCAAGATAGTTACGTACAACTGTCGCTTCTGCAGACATAGGAGACATATTCCGCAATTTCCTCAATTCTGCTCCAGCTTTTTCCTGTGCTTCCTTGGATAGTTTTGTATTCTTGATACGTTCCTCTAATTCAGAGAGTTCATCTCGGCTATCATCACTTGCTCCTAACTCTTTTTGAATAGCCTTCATCTGCTCATTGAGATAATATTCTCGTTGGTTTTTTTCCATTTGCCGTTTAACATGCGAACGAATACGTTTTTCAACCTGCAAAACAGAAATTTCTCCTTCCATGAAGGACAGAACACGTTCAAGACGGGCCCGTACAGGTAAGAGCTCTAATATTTCCTGTTTTTCAGCAAGTTTAATCATCAAATGAGAAGCAATCGTATCGGCAAGCTTAGAAGGATTATCAAGCTGGCCAATCGCATTCACAACTTCAGGAGAGATTTTTTTATTAAGCTTTACATAGTTTTCAAAATAAGCAATCACTGACCTTGAAAGAGCCTCAATCTCAACATCACTCTCTCTAGGTTCTTCTGTAACAGTTGCAAAAGCCTGATGATAACCTTCACTTAAAGCAAATTGACTAATTTTTGCACGTGCAGTTCCTTCAACCAAAACCTTTACAGTACCATCAGGAAGCTTTAAAAGTTGAAGAATATTAGCAAATGTACCAATATGATAAATATCCTCTGATTTTGGATCATCATCAGAAGCATTTTTTTGTGTCACCAATAGTATTTGCTTGTCAACCGCCATCGTTTCTTCAAGAGCACGAATTGATTTTTCGCGGCCCACAAAAAGTGGAACAATCATATGGGGGAAGACAACAATATCACGAAGAGGTAAAACAGCATAAACCCCATCTCTTACTTCATCTGTCTTTTCATCAATATATTGCATAATTCTCCTTTCTGGAGCCTATGAGCTATCTACAACAACCAGCCCACCTTTAGAAAACCTCAGCTCTTCACTGTACATGAAGTGGTCATTACTCATACATAAATCAAGCATTATAATGATATTATTAGAAATACCCATCAAATACCCTTCATTACCACCTTTTATATTGTGCATCGCACAATGTCATGCTGATACATTTTCTTTATCTTCTGCACGTTCTGAGTAAATATAAAGAGGACGCGCTTTCCCATCAACGACATCACTCGAAATAACCACTTTTTGAACGCCTTCAAGAGCCGGTAATTCAAACATCGTCTCAAGAAGGATCTTCTCCATAATAGAACGTAAACCGCGTGCGCCAGTTTTACGTTCAATTGCTTTCTTCGCAATAACACGCAAAGCATCTTCATGAAATGCTAACTCAACATTTTCCATTTCAAAAAGACGCTGATATTGCTTTACTAACGCATTTTTAGGTTGTGATAAAATTTGCACGAGAGCGTTAACGTCTAAATCCTCTAAGGTAGCCACTATAGGAAGACGCCCAATAAATTCTGGTATTAAACCAAATTTTATAAGATCTTCAGGCTCTAAATCACGAAAAATTTCACCAACACAACGCTCATCAGGAGCCTTAACGGTCGCAGAAAAACCAATAGAAGTTTTTTCACCACGCCCTGAAATAATCCGTTCTAAACCTGCAAAAGCCCCCCCACAAATGAATAAGATGTTTGTGGTGTCAACCTGAAGAAACTCTTGTTGCGGGTGCTTACGTCCACCTTGAGGAGGAACAGAAGCAATCGTTCCTTCCATAATTTTTAATAACGCTTGCTGAACTCCTTCCCCAGAAACATCTCTTGTAATAGAAGGATTATCTGCTTTACGAGAAATCTTATCAACCTCATCAATATAAACAATACCACGCTGCGCACGTTCAACATTATAATCCGCGGCTTGAAGAAGCTTTAAAATAATGTTTTCAACATCTTCTCCCACATAGCCTGCTTCAGTCAAAGTGGTTGCATCCGCCATCGTAAAAGGTACATCAATAATACGTGCTAATGTTTGTGCAAGATATGTTTTACCACATCCCGTTGGACCAACAAGAAGAATATTTGATTTCGCCAACTCAACATCATTGCTTTTAGACTGATGCGCCAACCGTTTATAATGATTATGAACAGCAACAGAAAGAACACGTTTTGCATGCTGCTGACCAATAACATAATCATCAAGAACTGTTATAATTTCCTGTGGCGTAGGAACACCATCACGCACCTTGACCCCTGAAGACTTATTTTCTTCCCGAATAATATCCGTGCAAAGCTCTACACATTCATCACAGATAAATACAGTAGGCCCCGCAATGAGCTTACGCACCTCATGCTGACTCTTGCCGCAGAACGAGCAATAGAGAGTATTTTTCGATTCGTTCCCGCTATTGCTAATTTTGCTCATTTTTCTTTCCTTTCACCACGATATATGAATACTTTGCCTTTTCAAAGGAAGCTTTTCATCATGAAAATCAAAAGACATATAGAAAACCATGCATGTCTCAATATTTTTAGGTGTTTCTTTTATTTTGCAATATTTTTATAAAACTCTTTGATTTAAAGTAGCTGTTTTTTCTATAAAAATTCTTAATCTTTTTCTTCTTTTTCAGTTTCTGCACGATATTGTATAACATCATCAACTAAGCCAAACGCTCTGGCTTCTTCTGCTGTCATAAAATGATCGCGATCGAGAGTTCTCTCTATAACCTCATAATCCTGACCCGTATGTTGGACATAAATTTCATTTAAACGCCGTTTCATCTTTATAATATCTTGCGCATGTCGCTCAATATCTGAAGCTTGACCTTGAAAACCTCCAGATGGTTGATGCACCATAATACGTGCGTTTGGCAATGTAAAACGATGACCTTTTGCTCCAGCTGTTAACAATAAAGACCCCATAGATGCCGCTTGCCCCATGCAAAGCGTAGAAACAGGAGGACGAATAAACTGCATAGTATCATAAATAGCCATACCAGATGTTACAACACCACCTGGAGAATTAATATAAAGACTAATTTCTTTTTTAGGATTTTCCGCTTCCAAGAAAAGCAATTGTGCACAAACAAGCATTGCCATACCATCTTCAACAGGACCATTAATAAAAATAATCCGCTCTTTTAAAAGACGGGAAAAAATATCATAGGCCCGTTCACCACGATTGGTTTGTTCAATAACCATAGGAACAAGGCTTAATGCTGTTTTCATTGGATCACTCATATTTTTACTTTCCGTTCATATAACAACCGCTCTTTACACATTCAATGTTTTTATCCATATGTTAACATTACTCTCTTGTGCAAGCTACAATCAAGAGCTGTTTAAGATAGATTAAAATCCTAATCATTAAAATAGCAATAATAACTCTACCTAAACAAATGATGAACATCCGGAATGCGAGATACCGCCCAATGGTAAAAACTTCCTTCCTGAGGTTTTTGCGTGGTCTTTGTCTTTCTGTGAATATAAAAGCCTATCAAGCGTGAATCTGTAAGCGGCTTGACGCCAAAAGCTGGTTCAAAAATACGTTCAGTCTTTCGCCCAGTCCAATAATAAAAAGTTTTCTTTTCCTTTGCTTCATGAAAAAAACCATATTGTTTTGCTAATCGTGAAATACCATCATTGCCAAATATTGTAACGCCAAGATTTCCCAGTAAAATCGGCATTTTTTTCCTCTTTAACCAGAACGGTCTCCAAACACGACGCTTAAACCCAAGCCAATGAGGAATAATTTCTGTGCCTGCCCAATAATCTTCAAATGTTTTTATAATAGGGTTATTGGGTGGAAAATAAAGTGCAGAAACGCCTACTCTGGTATTATTTTTCTTGCCAACCAAACCTTATCCGCATCTGGATGAAATTGTTTAACAAGGTAAACATCTGTATCTAACCAAACACCTTGTTGATATTTCATCAGCATAACACGAAAAAAAATCCGAGAACTGAATAATTGTACATCCTAGTTTATTGTCAGAAAAATCGGGATCAAGGCGATAAATTGCTGAGCGTGGTAAAATTGATTCGGCTTCATGCAACTCAACACCAACAGGGAGATTATCTATTTTTTTATCATAACTAAAAAGCTTAACGCGCTGTCCAGTTTTAACCATTGAGGACAAACAAAGCCTATCCACCAATCTTAATTGCCCACTATACCAAAAAGTACAAATATCCATATATATAATATATCAAAAATATTCTAAACTTACGCGAAAAAGTTGTTCAACATCACGAACACACTCAGCAAGAGAAAAAATCACTATTCTATCACCAGACAAAATACGCGTATCTGCCGAAAGCTGTATTATTGTCTTATTGCGATAAATTGCACCAATTCTCAAACCATCTGATAAATTGAGCTCTGATAATGACTTACCAACTAATGAAGATGTTTGCATCACTTCAGCTTCAATAATTTCTGCTCGTCCATTAAAAACTGAATGAACAGAACGAATACGCCCACGGCGCATTTGTTGCAAAATTCTCGATATTGTAACGCTATGGGGATTAAGATATGCATCCACACCAACAGCACGACTAAATTCTTGATAGGCAACATTATTAATCAATACCATATTGGCTTTGCAGCCCAATCTTTTAGCAATAATAGCGCTTAAGAGATTAACCTGATCTTGATTGGTCAATGTAATCATTAAATCAGACTGATCAATTCCCGCATCTTGAAGAATCACTGGATCTAACACGTTACCGTATAAAACTGTCGTTTTTTCAAGCTGATCAGCAATTGTGAGAGCTCTTTCTCTATGCGATTCTATAATCTTCAATTTTAATTTATGGAAACGCTTTTCAATAGCCTGTGCAACATAAAGGCCAATATGACCACCCCCTGCAATAATCATGCGGTGTGCATCTTGTTCTTTATGACCAAAAAGCCCAACAGCACGACGCATCTGTTCACGAGCAACAACAAGATAGGTTATATCACCAACGCGTAATTGCGTTTCTGAATGTGCAACCAATAATTCCGCGCCACGTTTAATAGCGGTAACCGTCGTATGAAGATCTGGAAAAAGCTCTGTTAATTGACGCAAAGGTGTATTAATAACTGGACAATCTTCCATGCATTCCAAGGCTAGTGCAACAATATCATCATTACAAAAATAAAGAACATCTATTGCACCAGGTAAAGCAATACGGCGCAAAACCATTTCCCCAACTTCAACTTCTGGCGAAATAACCACATCAATGGGAATATTCTCTCTGGAAAAAAGCGTCTTATAACGTGGTTCTAAATAAGATTGTGAGCGAATACGAGCAATTTTTGTGGGCACATTAAATAATGAATGTGCCACTTGGCAAGCTACCATATTGACTTCATCAAACAAAGTGACAGCAATCAACATATCTGCTTTGTCTGCATCTGCTGCCAAAAGAACTTCTGGCCGTGAGCCGTGACCAACAAAACCTCTCACATCCAATGTATCGCGAATCTTTTCAATTAATCTCGTTTCAATATCAATAACAGTAACATCGTGATTTTCAGCAGCAAGACGCTCTGCTATCCCATAACCAACCTGTCCTGCTCCACAAATAATAACACGCATCGCTTAAGAAACTCCAAGCGCTTTAAGTTTACGGTGCAAAGCTGAACGCTCCATGCCTATAAATTCAGCAGTACGTGATATATTTCCACCAAAACGCCCAATCTGCGCCACTAAATATCTCTTTTCAAACAATTCTCGAGCTTCACGTAACGGCAAATCCATAATACTTTCATCTGAATCCATTTGAAGGCGTGGCAAAGAATCACTTACTTCACTGGGAAGAAAGTCTGCTGTTATAGGACCATCACCATCCCGCACAAGAATAAGAAGACGCTCAATATTATTACGTAATTGCCGTACATTACCCGGCCAAGCGTGTGTTTGCAAAATAGCAATCACATCATCACTGATTGCACGTGGTTTAATCCCAACCTGCTGTGATATTGTTTTTACAAAATGATGGACAAGTTCTGGAATATCTTCACGACGTGCTGAAAGCGGCGGAACAACAATAGGAACAACAGAAAGACGGTGAAAAAGATCCTCCCTAAAGCGCCCATCAGAAATGAGGTTTTCAAGATTTTGCGCTGTCGAAGAAATGATACGGACATCCACCTTAACACGTTTTGTGCCGCCAATTCTCTCAAATGTTTGCCCCGTTAAAACCCGAAGAATCTTTCCTTGAGTCTCACGTGGCATATCAGCAACTTCATCAAGATATAAGATACCGCCATGAGCTTCCTCTAAGGCACCGATTTTACGCTCTCTTCCCTCCATTTCGCTGCCAAACAGCTCTATTTCCATTCTTTCGGGAGTAATCGTTGCTGCATTTATTGTAACAAATGGCCCATTTGAACGCGTTGAGAGCGCATGAATAGTTCGTGCAACAGTCTCTTTTCCTGCCCCTGAAGGACCTGTTATCATAATGCGACTATTGGTTGGTGCTACTTTTTCTATAATTTGACGCAAATTTTTTATAACTGTCGATTTTCCGAGCAACTCTAATGGCTCGTTCGAACGCTTGCGCAATTCTAAAAGCTCACGTTTTAAACTTGAATTTTCAAGTGTTCTTTCTGCAACCAATACAAGCCGATCAGCTTTAAAAGGTTTTTCAATGAAATCATATGCCCCTCGCTTTATAGCGGAAACAGCCGTCTCAATATTACCATGACCAGAGATCATAACGACCGGAAGAGCCGGATATTGTGTTTTAATTTCATCAAGCAGTGCTAAACCATCGAGACGACTACCCTGTAGCCAAATATCCAAAAAAATGAGCTTTGGAATACGCTCACTAATTTGAGCCAATGCTTCATCAGAGTTACAAGCAACACGCGTTTCATAACCTTCATCATCTAAAATACCAGCAACAAGCTCACGAATATCTGCTTCATCATCAACAATCAAGATATCTGATACCATACTATTCCCCTATCTTATGATTTATGGCTTGTATAATATTACCTTGCTTACCCCCATCCGCCGGAAATATCAAACGGATCATCGCACCACGACCTTCATAAAAACTCTCCGGTGCATCATGAAGCTCCATGAAACCACCGTGATCTTCAATAACTTTGCGCACAATGGCTAACCCAAGCCCTGTTCCTTTTTCCCGCGTTGTTATATAGGGTTCTAATAACTTTTGTCTTTGCTCTTTAGGAAGTCCTTTCCCGTTATCAACAACATCCACAACTACCCATTCTTCCTGACGATAAGAACGGACAAGAATATGACCGTGAATATTTTCCTCTCGCATAACTGAATCTATGGATTCGCTCGCGTTTTTGATAACATTGCAAAAAGCCTGTACAATGAGACGGTTATCAAATGCCCCCATAAGTGGTAGAGTTCCTAAATCTTGCTCAAAATGAATATCATGTCGCGTCACTTCTATCAAGAAACATGCTTCTCGCAACAATTCTCGTATATCTAAAATATGCATTTTCGGTTTGGGCATACGTGCAAAAGAAGAAAACTCATCAACCATACGTCCAATATCTCCAACCTGCCGAATAATTGTGTCAATACACCGCTCAAAAACCTCTCTATCTTGTGTAATAGCTTTGTTATAACGTTTACGAATGCGTTCAGCGGATAACTGAATAGGTGTAAGAGGATTTTTAATTTCGTGCGCAATACGCCGCGCAATATCCGCCCACGCCGCTGTACGTTGCGCGGCAACAAGGTCTGTAATATCATCAATTGTTAGAACCCAAGATTGCCCCTGTCCATCATCCTCCTCCATCGTAACTTGGACATTACAGACACGCTCTTTTCCTGCAACGTTTAAAGTGACCTGTTCACGATGGTTTTTACGATCTAATGAACGCACAAACTGAAAAACCTGCCAAATTTCAGCGCTTAAAGATAAAAGACTTTGTCCAACAACGTGCTCAGAGCGAATATCAAACATCGCTTCAATAGACCGATTGATAATGGTGATATCACCATTATCATCTATCCCCGCTACTCCCGCTGTTACACCCGATAACACTGCTTCAGAAAAACGCCGTCTTTCATCAATTTGATCACGCACTGCAATCAACTCATTACGCCGACTTTTCAATTCATTGACCATATAATTAAAAGTTTTGGATAATTGCCCAATATCTCCATCTTTTGCTCGTACTGGCACGAAAATTTCCATATTTCCAGAAGCAACATCATCGGCAGCACTAATAAGAAGACGAATAGGACGAACTAAGCGATCAGCAACAGCAATAGCAGCCCAAATAGCTGATAAGAATAAACTAAAAAAAAGACACAAATAAAGCATACCAAATGCAATCTGTGTCAGCAGGCGATTTTCATTTAAATCACGATAACGATCTGTATTAACTTCTGTCAAACGCAAAGCAGATAAAACACCTTTATCAACGTCACGCACCAAATATAAAAATGTGTTTGGAATGTTGGTAAATTTTAAAATAATACCAAAATAATCATGAACGCCTGGTTGAAAAGAAAAAGGTCTCGCACTGGTTGCACGTTCAATAAGATGAGAAGGAGGAATTGGCAGTTTATCTTCATCACCAAGAGCACTCGAGACAAAAATAGCGCCGCTAGAACTTAACAAAAATGCACCACGCAAATTGCGTCCTATAGCATGACGTGTCAATTGCATCTTATATTCAGCTGGATTACGTTCTAAGAGTTTTTTGTTATCAAGTGCAAGTGCCATCGCGTAGGATAAATTTTTTAAATTTTGAAGCATTTCATCTGCATAAGCATTTGCTAAATCAATAGAAGAGCCCACAATTTGGCGCGTTGTTGTATCAAACCATCGATCAAGTCCCAAATTTAGTGCTGGACCCGATACAAGAGCTACAGCAACAGCTGGCATTGTCGCAACAAGTGCAAACAATGAAATAAGGCGCACATGAAGACGCGATCCTGCACGCCTTGAACGCCAAGCACGAATGATCGGAATCATCTCATAAAAAACGATGACAATAAGCCCTAAAACCCAAAAACTATTAATCCCTATAAGAATAAGGGTTACTGTTCTACTGGGAACAACAGGAGTTAATCCAATAAGAATAATAAACGAAACAGAGGCCGTAAGTAAAGCCAATACAATAATTGTAATCCCTAAAAAAATATATACCTTACTTAAACGATACAACTCATCGTTATAAGTATTTTTATCTATGTCTTGAAGATTCGTCACAGATGTTATATTCGTCATGAGCTTACATACCCTTATCCCATTATTCTCATATAACCTTTTGTAGCAAAAATTGACAATACTAATACTACATTTAAAATAGGGCAAATACAGTCAATGAGAAAGAACTTCTACATTTTGCAAAATATCTTTAAAATAAGCTGCGTTCGACGATACTTTACGAAGGAAATGAGATGCGATTAACAAAACAAACAAATTATGCTCTTCGAATGCTCATGTATTGTGCAGATAATCAGGGAACTCTCTGTCGTGTTCCAGAAATTGCTAAAGCATATGCCGTTTCAGAACTTTTTTTATTTAAAATACTTCAGCTGCTTGTTCAAGCAGGTTTCATACAAACAGTGCGTGGACGCAATGGTGGAGTTAAATTGGCTAAACCTGCAGCAGAGATTTCAGTCGCTGATGTTGTAAAAGTAACAGAGGATAACTTTTCCCTAGCAGAATGTTTCGATACAGCAGAACCGACTTGCCCATTGATAGATTTTTGTGGTTTAAATACCGCACTTCAAAAAGCATTAAATGCTTTTTTTGAGGTGTTATCAGTGATATCTTTGGCTGATCTACAACGCCCCCCCTTTCAAAATCATTTTAAAATTAATGATAAAAGAGTAAACTAGGATTATAATATAAGGAGATTAAGTATTTCTATTGCAGCAATAATATTAGCCGCTGGACGCGGAGAAAGAGCAGAATCTCCACAAAAAATTCCAAAACAATATCGGCTTCTAGGACAAAAGCCGATCATTTATCATACCGTGCATTGTTTTTTGCAGCATCCAGCCATCACAACGATCATCCTCGTTATTCATCCAGAAGATCGTCAAATCTGTGAACAAGCTATTGGCGATTTTAAAGAGCGCCTTATTATCGTTGAAGGAGGTAATACTCGTCAAATTTCTACTTTACATGGACTTCAAGCCCTCAGAAAATTTCATCCAAAATATGTGCATATTCATGATGGTGCACGCCCCTTTATCGATAACAAACTCTTGGATAACATTCATACTACCGTTACTCCTCAAGAAGGTGTTCTTCCTGTTCTGCCCATCTCTGATACCCTTAAACGTATAAATAATCAGCATGTTTTAGAAACAATTCCCCGTACCCATCTTTATAGTGCACAAACTCCACAGTGTTTTCCCTTTGAACATATCTTAGCGGCCCATCAACAAGCAAAGAAATCTTGCAAACAAGAATTCACTGACGATTCTGCAATTGCCGAATGGTTTGGAATTCCTATGCTTACTGTTCTAGGTGACCCTCATAATATAAAAATTACATGGCATGAAGATTTTAATACTGCACATTTATATCTCCAAAAGAAAATGCAAATATTTCCTGATATTCGCACCGGCAATGGTTATGATGTTCATTCTTTTGAGGATGGAGATTTTCTTATATTATGTGGTATAAAAATCCCTTTTCATAAAAAATTAAATGGACACTCCGATGCGGATGTTGCTCTTCATGCATTAACAGATGCCCTTCTTGCAACTCAAGGTGCTGGAGATATCGGTACACATTTTCCTCCTTCTGATCCTCGATGGAAAAATGTA
Source organism: Bartonella sp. TT110JLCBS (assembly GCF_042193405.1). NCBI lineage: Bacteria > Pseudomonadati > Pseudomonadota > Alphaproteobacteria > Hyphomicrobiales > Bartonellaceae > Bartonella > Bartonella sp. TT110JLCBS. The sequence goes on along the minus strand of NZ_JBHILT010000001.1, from coordinate 254,824 downwards.
TCATCAGAAATTTTTCTTCGTCATGCTCTTGGTATTCTAAAAAAAGCAGGTGGTCGTATCGCCAATGTTGATATCACAATTATCGCTGAAAATCCTAAAATTGGTCCCTATCGTCATGCCATGACAGAAAATCTTATGACAATACTTGCAATGACACCTGATCGAATCTCTATTAAAGCAACAACAAATGAAAAGCTCGGATTTATTGGTCGTGGTGAAGGAATTGCTGCTCTTGCAACAGTAAGCGTTCTTTATCCAGGAGAAATTCCCCAATGACATATTTTTGTGAAAAACAAGCACATGAAGTCCTTAATACCTTTCGTCAAAAAGGTTTGCTGTTAACAACTGTAGAGTCTTGTACAGGAGGGCTCATTGCTGCAAGCCTCACAAATATTGCGGGATCGTCAGATGTTCTTGATTGTGGATTTGTTGTTTATTCAAATGAATCTAAAACACGCTTGGTGGGCGTGTGTGCTGAACTTATAAAAACCTATGGTGCCGTTTCAAAAGAAGTTGCTCTTGCAATGGCTGAAGGTGGATTAAAACATTCACAAGCTGACATTGCAGTTTCTGTAACAGGAATTGCTGGTCCAGGAGGCGCAAGTCTCAATAAACCTATAGGACTTGTGCATTGCGCGGTTGCTTACAAAAATCACTCTCCCCAGCACAAAGAAATGCACTTTGCTCATCTTGAGCGCAATGCTATCCGCTATGCAACTGTTGAAAATGCTTTTAAAATGATTCTGGAAGTGCTTCACTGAATTCCCTACACCAATTTCAAAACTCTCTATTCCAAATTGAGTCTATAATCGTCAATCTTTTGAAAAAAATATCTTATTGTATCATAACTTGGATATATTGAATTAATCAAATTTATTCACTTGCACGCCACAAGAGAAAAAAACTGTATAAATAAAATAATTAAAGAAAGGGACACTCGTACCTCTCTCAAGTGCTACGAGCTGGCGCAATATCTTTGAGAGATGGCAAATAAATGGTGCAGGCTGACTTTTTCATAAGTGTACAGATGTGGATTTTATATACTTTTACGAAGGATCTATACTATTTATTATGAGCACTATTATGAAATGGGTATGACGCAAGCATGTTCTATTTGGGCGTTTTGTTTAACGAGTGTGCATCCATTAAAAAAGAGAGAAACAAAAGCATGAATCTGTGCATCATCTTCATCATTTAAAATGATATTCCTTCAATATGCTTTTGAAAGCTGAATTAAAAACAAATAGTAAAGATGAAAACCAGTTTTCACCTTCACGCTGTTTAAGCAATACGTATTGTTAAAAAATAACAGAATAGACTATGTTACCGTAGAGCCATAAATCTGATGCGCACGCTTCTCAAAAGCCTCGGTAAATTTACGAAACGCAATATCAAACATTGAGCCCATCACTAATCCAAGCGTTTTACTTTTAAATTCATAATCAATAAAAAACTCTACATTACATGCATTGGTATTCTCAATATCATGAAAGGCCCAACGATTTTCAAGATATTTGAATGGACCATCAATATATTTAACTTCTATAAGACTTTTTTCCGGCTGAAGAAATACTTGAGTCGTAAAAGTTTCACGAATAATCTTATAGCCAACGGTCATATCTGCAAGAAGCAATATTTTTTTTCCATATTCTTTTCGAGAACGTATTATTAAAGACTCACACATTGGTAAAAATTCAGGATAACGCTCAATATCTGAAACCAGATCAAACATTTCACTGGCACTATGGGTGATCTGCCGATGTATTGTAAAAATCGGCATAATTATCTCTGTAAGGAAAATTTTTCATCACGCGCTTTTTGCAAAATGGCAAAATCATCTCCAGCATGATGAGATGAACGCGTTAGAGGATTGGAGGCCATATGTAAAAATCCTTTTACTTTACCAATCTTGGCAAAAGACTCAAATTCTTCAGGAGGCACAAAACGAACAACTGGATGATGTTTTCGTGTAGGCTGCAAATATTGTCCAATTGTCATAAAGTCAACATCAGCAGCGCGCAAATCATCCATCAATTGCAAAACTTCATTTCGCTCCTCCCCGAGGCCAACCATAATTCCCGATTTTGTAAAAATTGTTGGATCAAGCTCTTTAACACGTTGTAATAAACGAATTGAATGAAAATAACGTGCCCCTGGACGGACCTTCAAATATTTAGAAGGAACTGTTTCTAAGTTATGATTAAAAACATCAGGCTTAGCAGCAACAACAACTTCTAAAGCGCCATCCTTATGACGAAAATCAGGTGTAAGAACTTCAATTGTTGTTTTAGGAGTTTTTTGACGAATCGCATAAATAACTTTTGCAAAATGCTCAGCACCACCATCAGCAAGATCATCACGATCAACAGATGTAATGACAACATGTTTTAATTCCATCCGTGCAACAGCATCAGCGACACGTTCTGGCTCATTATCATCAACGGCAAGTGGAATACCTGTTGCAACGTTACAAAAAGCACAAGCACGCGTACATATTTCACCTAAAATCATAAAGCTAGCATGCCTCTGGCTCCAACATTCGCCAATATTAGGACAACCAGCTTCTTCACATACAGTCACTAACTTATGCGTACGTACAATACCATGTGTTTCCTTATAAATTGGTGATGTTGGCGCTTTTACACGAATCCAATCTGGCTTTTTTTGAACGCTTGTATCAGGACGATGTGCCTTTTCAGGATGACGCAATCGTCTATTTGCAACTCTATCAACAACCGTAACCATTTAAGCCTTTGCCTTATAAATACGAAGTAACAATCAAAAATATAAAATTTTTCATACAATCCAGTCATCAAGCGTTTAAAACTTGACCATAAGCATCTAATACACTTTCTTTCATCATTTCCGATAAGGTCGGATGTGGAAAGACAGTATGCATTAATTCTTCTTCTGTTGTTTCAAGATTCATAGCAATAACAAAACCCTGTATCAATTCTGTTACCTCAGCCCCTACCATATGGGCCCCGAGAAGCTGTCCTGTTTTTTTATCAAAAATCGTTTTTACTAACCCCTGATCTTCACCCAAAGCAATCGCCTTACCATTCGCAGCAAAAGAATAACGACCAATACGTATATCATAACCTGCTTCTTTTGCTGCCGCTTCTGAAAGCCCTACAGAGGCAACCTGTGGTGTACAATATGTACACCCTGGAATTTTTCTTTTATCAAGTGGATGAGCGCTTTTCAAACCTGCAAGATGCTCAATACATATCACACCTTCTTCTTCTGCTTTATGGGCCAACATAGGAGGGCCTGCTACATCACCAATAGCATAAATACCTTCCACCCCCGTCCAACTCCATTCATCAGTTACAATGCAGCCGCGATCGGTTTTTATTCCCAAAGCTTCTAAACCAAGATTCTCAATATTACCTTGCACCCCAACAGCGGAAATCAACCGGTTAACAGTCATTGACTCTATTTTACCTTGAACATCAATATGTACACTTACAGAATCGGAAGATTTTTCAACCTTTGTTACTTTTGCTTGACGAAGAATGCGTAAACCTTTTTTCTCTAACTGTTTACGAGCAAACGTTGAAATTTCAATATCTTCAGCAGGCATGATATGGGGCATCATTTCAACAACAGTTACTGTCGCCCCCATATCATGATAAAAAGAAGCGAATTCAATGCCAATAGCCCCAGACCCTATAACCAAAAGCGATTTTGGCATTGCTGGCGGTATCATAGCTTCAAAATAAGTCCAAATGAGTTTTCCATCTGGCTCAATACCAGGAAGGACACGAGGACGTGCGCCCGTTGCAATAATGATATGCTTTGCTTGATAAGTTCCCTCCCCTAACGTCCCTTTAGGGACTGGATTTTGCGGTTGCATAATCGGTTTGGAGGATGAAGAAACCATAATTTCCGCAGGAAGGCTTCCCTTTGCTTCTTTAGTAAGCTTTGCTTCACCCCAGATAATATCAATTTTGTTTTTTTTCATTAAAAAACCAACACCAGCATTTAAACGTGCTGAAACACCCCGTGAACGTGCCACAACATCTTTGATGTTTGCCTCAATTGAACCATTAATTTTTAATCCATAATTTGTCGCATGTTCAGCAAAATGTTTCATTTCCGCTGAACGTAGAAGAGCCTTTGTTGGAATACATCCCCAATTTAAACAGATCCCTCCCAAATGTTCACGTTCGACAATCGCAGTCTTAAAGCCACATTGTGCTGCACGAATTGCGGTTACATATCCGCCTGGACCTGATCCAATCACAATTACATCATAAAGATTTACCACAGTAATTCCTCCATGGATATATATAAAATGGATATGCATTTTTTGAACTTAAGTCTGTAAAAAAACATGAGAGAATTATCTTATGTCTTTGCTTTAAGCTTCACGCAAATGCTTTATCCAAACCAGAAATAGCAATAACATTGCTCTTTAAACTCTTTAAATTTGTTTCTATTCTCTTAACACGCTTTCTCACAATTTACGTGAAGAACTGTTAAACAGTTCAAACCAACATTGCTAATGGATTTTCAATCATCTTCTTAAAAGTCCGCGCGAGCTCTGCTGCTAAAGCACCATCGACAGCACGATGATCCGCAGAAAGCGTAACTGACATAACTGTCGCAACAACTAATGCACCATTTTTAACAACGGCGCGTTGCTCCCCTGCACCAATCGCAAAAATCGTCGCATGCGGTGGATTAAGAATAGCCGAAAAACTTTTTATACCATACATCCCCATATTTGATACAGCTGTTGTTCCACCCTGATATTCTTCCATTTTTAACTTGCCCTCGCGCGCACGCTTTGCAAAATCCTTCATCTCTTTGGAAATAAGTGATAACGGCTTTTCCTCTGCATGGCGAATAATCGGTGTAATTAATCCATTGGGAATAGAAACAGCAACCCCAACATCACAATGTTTATGATGAAGCATCCCGCCTTCAAGCCAAGAAACATTCGCATCAGGAACCGCTTTCAAAGAAAGTGCGACAGCTTTGATCACCATATCATTAACAGAAAGCTTATAAGTAGGCTGAGTTTCTTCCTGCCCCTTAACCATTGGAGCAGCAGCATTTAGTTGTGTACGCAGTGCTAATAGCGCATCAAGTTCACAATCTACCGTTACATAGAAATGTGGGACTCTCTGTTTTGATTCCACCAAACGTGTCGCGATTGTTTTACGCATATTATTATGGGGAGCGAAGCTATATTCATCCTCTTTGAAGAGTTTCAATATCTGTTTGTCCGAAGCACCTGTAGCTATTAGCTCCCCTATCGATGATGAATAAGACACTTTAGACATATCGCTGCTCACAGCTTTTTCTATATCGCGCTTAATAATACGCCCATGCGGACCACTTCCAGAAATAAGGGATAAATCAAGACCTGCCTGAGATGCTAATCGCCGCGCTAAGGGAGAGGCAAAAAGACGAGCTTCCTTTTTATCTTGCTGTATTAATTGCCCAGTTGATGATTCATGAGACATTTTTATTCCCTTTGAGTCCGTCTGTTTCAAAGAATCTGTCTGTTTGATGCCCTCTGGTTTTTGTCTTGTAGAAGAAGAGATTTCTTCTGTAACTTTTGCAGCTTCAGCTAAATCTTCACCTTCTTCTGCTAAAACAACAATTAAAGCATTTACTTTAACGCCTTGTGTTCCAGCAGGAACAACAATTTTAGCAACCCTACCTTCATCAACGGCTTCGACTTCCATTGTCGCTTTATCCGTCTCAATTTCAGCAATAACATCACCAGAGGAAACCTTATCTCCCTCCTTAATATTCCATTTTGTTAAATTTCCCTCTTCCATCGTAGGGGAAAGCGCTGGCATTGTAATTTTAATGGGCATTATGCTTTCCTCCGTTATGCTCTGTATGTCACAGCCTTAACGGCCTCAATAATTTCAGCAGTATTAGGCAAAGCCAACTTTTCAAGATTAGCGGCATAAGGCATCGGAACATCTTTACCAGAAATCGTAGCAATTGGCGCATCAAGATAGTCAAAAGCCTGCTGCATAACACGCGTTGCTATTTCAGTTCCTACGGATGACTGAGGAAATCCCTCTTCAATTGTGACCAAACGACCTGTTTTTTTAACTGAAGAAAGAATTGTTGGAAGATCCATCGGGCGAATGGTTCGTAAATCAATCAATTCAACATCAATACCAAGTTTTTCAATTTCTGGTAACGCTTGAACAGCATAATGCATCCCAATTCCACATGCAACAATTGTCACATCTTGTCCAGACTTATGAATACGTGCCTTACCAATAGGCAAAAGAAAATCATCCAGTTGAGGAACATCAAATTGATGCCCGTACAAAATCTCATTTTCAAGAAAAATAACAGGATTATCATCACGAATAGCCGCTTTCAGCAAACCTTTTGCATCTGCAGCGCTATAAGGCATAACAACTTTCAGACCTGGTATATGACTATACCATGCAGCATAACATTGAGAATGTTGAGCACCAACACGGGCAGCCGCGCCATTGGGACCACGGAAAACCATAGGAGCGGTCATTTGTCCACCAGACATATAACGTGTTTTGGCTGCAGAGTTAATAATTTGATCCATCGCCTGCATCGCAAAATTAAATGTCATAAACTCAACAATGGGACGTAACCCACCAAAAGCAGCCCCGACAGCCAACCCAGCAAAGCCGTGCTCTGTAATGGGGGTATCAATAACTCGGCGTTCTCCGAATTCTTCCAACAAACCTTGACTAACCTTATAGGCGCCTTGATATTGCGCGACTTCTTCCCCCATAAGAAAAACTGTTTCATCACGTCGCATTTCTTCAGCCAAAGCCTGATTAAGCGCTTCACGAACTGTCATTGTAACCATTTGTGTTCCAGCTGGAATATCAAAATCAGGAGGCGTATCAAAAGATGGAGACTGCGGAACTGACGAAGGAAGAGAAAAAGGAGTTTCTTTAGTTTTTTGTGCTGTATCAATAGGTTGCGAAATATCCTCAGCACGCTCACCTTCTTCTAACAAAGTCGCAATAACAGTGTTAACCTTTACGCCTTCTGAACCTTCAGGAATAAAAATTTTACCAAGAGTACCTTCATCAACGGCCTCTACTTCCATTGTCGCCTTATCCGTTTCAATTTCAGCAATAACATCGCCAGAGCTAACCTTATCACCTTCTCTCTTAAGCCATTTAGACAGTTTACCTTCTTCCATGGTTGGCGAAAGCGCCGGCATCAAAATATCAATAGACATACTTGCTTCCCTCGCATCAAACTAAAATATCAGTATAGAGCTCAGAAGCATCTGGCTCTTGATCACTTTGTGCAAAATCTACCGCATCAGCAACAATTGCACGGACCTCTTTCTCAACAGATTTTAAATCGTCTTCGCTCGCCCAATTTTTTTTAAGAATCCGACTTTTTACTTGATCAATCGGATCGTGCTCCTCTTTTATTTTTTGGACTTCTTCCTTGGAACGATATTTTGCTGGATCAGACATGGAATGACCACGATAGCGATAGGTCTGCATATCAAGAATGATCGGTCCTTTACCTGAGCGTGCCCAAGAAATTGCTTCATCAGCAGCTCCTTTTACTGATCGAACATCCATACCGTCAACAACAATACCTGGAATTTCAAAAGAAAGACCGCGTCGGGAAAAATCAGTTTCTGCAGATGCACGTGAAACTGATGTTCCCATAGCATACTGATTGTTTTCAATAATATAAACAACGGGAAGCTTCCAAAGTGAAGCCATATTAAAACTCTCGTAAACCTGCCCCTGATTTGCAGCACCATCACCAAAATAAACCAATGTCACATTATCTTTACCAAGATATTGATTCGAAAATGCCAAACCTGAACCAATGGGAACCTGCGCACCAACAATACCATGTCCTCCATAAAAGTTCTTTTCTTTAGAGAACATATGCATCGAGCCACCTTTCCCTTTGGAAAAGCCACCTTGGCGCCCCGTTAATTCTGCCATGACACCACGCGGACTCATCCCAACCGCTAACATATGTCCATGATCACGGTAAGACGTAATAACCTGATCACCTTCTTTTGCCGCTTTCAATGTTCCTATAACAACGGCTTCCTGACCAATATAAAGGTGACAAAATCCCCCAATAAGCCCCATACCATAAAGTTGTCCTGCTTTTTCTTCAAAACGGCGAATTAAAAGCATTTCACGATAAGCATCAATTTCTTCTTCTTTTGTAAAATCTGCTATTGGTGCTTTCTTTGTGGTGCTTGATAATGCAGTGCGCGCCGCCGACGCAGAATTTTTTTTAAGTCGTTCTGCCATATTAAACTCCCTTTTATGATTATTTAGGAATAACCTTTACGAACAAAAGTTACAAGCCTTATCAATCGGCTTAAACAATATCATTGCTGATTGTTGTTTAAATTAAGCGATTTTTCATTTACCTTTGGTATCATTTCAAGGTATTAAGATTGTCAATTCATTTGGCTTAGAAAAGTTCAAATTCTTTCGGACATACTCATCCAACATATCTTTTTCTATATGCCCATTGCGTAAAAGAGAAATACGCTTTTCCATGAATATCCGCTCAGCTTCTATTTTATGAAGCTCCTTTTCTAATTCGCTAATATGCTGATTAACTTCACTGCGTGAATACAATCCATACTCACCATGATAAATGTGGTAACTGAAATAGCTTAAGACTCCCACCGTCATAAGAGGTAGTACAAAGCGTACTTTGATTGATCGACGTTTCTGCTTTGTCCACATAAAATAGCACAGTCTTTACAGCACAAATTTCTTAATAATCAGCCCAACTATGCACGATTTTGATTAATACCTCATTACCAAATCTACACTAAATAATCTTATTATGTTCAATTCCCCCCCCTTAAGACAATCAAAGTAAGTTGAATGCCCCACTTTTTCTATTACAAATATTGGATATCCTCTAATTTGTAGATTTTTTCCCCAAATTTCCTGTTAAAATAAGGATAAAATCAATCAATACCCAAGGTATAATTATAAAAATAATCCCTATAAGCCCTATCCCCATAAATAGTAGACCTATTGTACTTAGTATAGTTATAAGAAGCATTACAATGCCTGTTATAATTTTACCAACCATAAAACGATGAATCCCCAATGCACCAAAACACATGCAAACGATCGCTAACAACATTTTTGATTGTTGTGGCTGCCCTGCTGACAAGATAGGAAAAACAGACTTAATGGTATCCCCTTCACAGACAAAATCAACCATATCACCAACCTTTGGTGGCTTTTTTCCTGACCAATTCCTACTCAAGAACTGATAACGCTTACCATCACCACCTGAAACGAAATAATTTCCTTGATCCTGACTAATAATTTTACCTTTCATCTTCACCACCTATAAAATTGTTATGCATAAAGAAGCTTTTCTTCTAATATGATAATATGTTGGATAAACCTCACGGCATGAATACGATCTGTACTCACCGTGATATACGACATTTTAAAAAGCTTAAAATCCCCCAACAACTTAAAATTCCCGCATTTATAAGTGGCAATACAAAGCACGCTGTTCGATTTGTACTTTTGCTTTTTATATGAAATAGTACATTCTTTTTCAATATTTTTATTTAAATATTCATAATTTTATTTAATATTTAACATTAAAGACATAGAATAAAATAACTTACATTATTAAATTAATATATTGATAAATATAAATAAAATTATTTGTTTATATTAAAATTTTGTCGAGTTGCTATAACTTGGTAATTTTATTGCCATCTGCATCTCTAAAATATCCAGATAAAATAACTATAAAATCAATAAATGACCACAGTATATTGATAAGAATTCCTATACCTGTTACATTTATGAGAAGCATTACGATACCCGTTCCAATTTTACCAGCCATAAAGCGGTGAATACCCAACCATCCCAAAAAAAAACAAATAACTGCCAGACCTAATCTTGATTGCTCTGATTCTTTTTGACTTAAGAGAGGGAGAACAGATTTAACAACATTATCTTCATATACAAAATCAACAATATCCCCTATACTCGGCGGTTTTTTTCCTAACCAATTCCAATCCTCAAATTGATAACGCTTATCATCACCTCCCGAAACGAGATAAACTCCTTGATCTTGACCAATAATTTTACCCTTCATCCTTGCCCACCTATAAAGCTGCTCCTTATGTGTTATTCATAAAGAGACTATTTCTTTTTATAATATGCTGATTAACCTCACGGCGTAAATAAAATTTGTAGCAGCCGTGATAAACATGAAATTAAAATAGTTTTGCCCCCCAATGATCTAACGCTTTCTGCTGCTATAAGCAGCAATACAAAACAACCTTAGTTGATTTACCCACATAAAATAGCACAGTCTTTTTCAATACTTTTATTCAACTGTGCATATTTCTCTTAATATCTCACATTAAAGAAATAGAGTACAATAATCTTGCATTATTGCAACTTAATATATTGATCGAAATAAAAAGTAAACTTTATTATTTTCTTTTTATTGTAAATTTTTCACAAATCTGTAATCTGATTCCCATCTTTATCCGTAAATTTTCCAGCAATAATGAGTATAAAATCAACAATCGCCCAAATACCGGTAATCATCAATCCAAACAATGATAAAGATAAAACGAGCATTAAAGTACCCGTCCGAACTCTCCCAACCATAAAGCGATGAACACCAAAGATACCTGCAACCCAACAAAGAAGTGCAAACATTATCTTTGAGTTCTCTGTACCTGATCTCAACAATGGAAAAACAGAACTGACAACACCCCCTTCATAGACAAAATCAACAGTATCACCAATCCTTGGTGGTTTCTTTCCCAACCAATCCCAAGTCGCAAACTGATAACGCTTACCGTCATCACCCGAAACGAGATACATTCCTTGATCTTGAGTAATAATTATACCTCTCATCTTAATCCCTATAAACTTAAATACCTATAAAATTACTGAGTACATGTCTTTGATAAGAAATCTCAATTTCATAATCTAAATAATATCATACTCTCACACTTTGTGCTCACAACTATCAACGATATACATCACCAGCATAACGCGCTTGGGCTCCCAGTATTTCTTCAATACGAATAAGTTGATTGTATTTGGCTAATCTATCCGAACGTGCAAGAGAACCTGTTTTAATTTGTCCACAATTCGTTGCAACTGCAAGATCTGCAATGAAAGAATCCTCTGTTTCGCCTGAACGATGAGATATAATGGCACGATAACCTGCTTTATGTGCTACTTCTACAGCATCAAGTGTTTCACTCAATGTACCAATTTGATTAACTTTTATGAGAATAGAATTGCCTACCCCCATTTTGATACCATCACGCAAACGTGCTGAATTCGTTACAAACAAATCATCGCCAACAAGCTGACATTTTTCTCCAATTGTGTCAGTAAGTAGCTTCCAACCTTCCCAATCATCCTCTGCCATTCCATCTTCAATTGTAATAATAGGATAATTTTTCACAAGCTGCGCTAAATAATCTACCTGCTCTTGGGTGTCACGGCATTTCCCCTCACCTTTATAAAAATACGAACCATTTTTATAAAATTCTGTTGAAGCACAGTCTAAACCAATGGCAATTTGTTCACCTGGTTTATAGCCACATGCCATGATAGATTCCATAATAAAATCAATTGCTTGATCAGCACTTTTAAATTGAGGTGCAAAACCACCTTCATCACCAACATTGGTATTATAACCCGCATCTTTTAAAAGCTTTTTCAATGTATGGAAAACCTCAGCGCCATAACGGATAGCTTCTTTTACAGTAGGAGCTCCTATAGGAATAATCATAAACTCTTGAAAATCAATCAAGTTATCAGCATGAACGCCACCATTAATAACATTCATCATAGGTGTTGGAAGAATATGTGCTTGTGTACCACCAATATAACGATACAAAGGTAAATTTAATGAATCCGCCGCTGCTTTTGCAACCGCTAATGAAACACCAAGAAGTGCATTGGCACCAAGACGGGCTTTATTTGGCGTTCCATCCAAAGCAATCATTGCTTGATCAATAGCGATTTGATTTGTTGCATCTCGCCCACCAAGTTCTTCAAGAATTTCGCCATTGACTGCAGAAACCGCTTTTTCAACACCTTTCCCTTGATAACGCAAACCACCATCACGAAGTTCTATAGCCTCATGGGCTCCCGTTGAGGCTCCCGATGGAACCAGAGCACGACCAAAAGCCCCATTTTCCAAATGAACATCAACTTCTACCGTTGGATTACCACGGCTATCAAGAACTTCACGCCCAATGATATCGACAATTATAGTCATATATGTTTCCTTATCCAACAAAAGTCGCGATTCATTTATAATGCCCTATTAATGAAATATTTTTTCTCTTCTCAACTCAACTTTTTTGACAGATAATCAAATTCCATTAAAGTCTCAAGCAATCTTTGTAAATCATCAATTTTAATCATATTGGGTCCATCAGAAGGTGCATTATCTGGATCTTGATGTGTTTCTAAAAAAATACCTGCGACCCCAACAGAAACAGCCGCACGCGCTAAAATTTCAACAAATTGACGCTGTCCACCAGATGAAGCCCCCTGCCCCCCAGGTTCTTGAACAGAATGTGTTGCGTCAAAAATAACAGGAGCTCCAAATGAACGTAAAATAGGCAACGAACGCATATCAGAAACAAGCCGGTTATAACCAAATGACGTGCCTCGCTCACAAAGCATAACATTCGGATTACCACTGAAAACAACCTTTTTTAAAACATTCTCCATGTCCCACGGCGCTAAAAACTGACCTTTTTTAATGTTAATAACACACCCTGTTTTAGCAGCTGCTACCAAAAGATCTGTTTGACGACATAAAAAAGCCGGTATTTGTAAAATATCGACCGTAGAAGAAACAATTGCACATTGATCTTCTGTATGCACATCCGTTAATATGGGACAATCAAACTCTTTTTTTAAATCAGAAAAAATAGCCATTGCTTTTTCAAGACCAATACCACGTGCTGCACTCAAAGAGGTTCTGTTGGCTTTATCGTAACTTGATTTATAAACAAACCCCATACCAACCTGATCGGTAATGGTTTTAATACGACCAGCCATTTCAAAAGCATGATCACGACTTTCCATCTGACACGGCCCTGCAATTAATGAAAGAGGCATTTCATTTGAAAAAATCATATTTCCAACTTTCACACGGGCATTTGGTTTAGTCATTTTATCCCTCAAAAGCAAAGTAATCCAATTTATGCATTAAACCAATCGACTTTGTTCTACAGCGGCTTCAATAAAAGAAGAAAAAAGCGGATGTGGATCAAAAGGACGAGATTTTAATTCTGGATGATATTGAACACCAATAAACCATGGATGATCTACATATTCTATCGTTTCTGGTAAAATACCATCAGGAGACATCCCAGAAAAAATCAAACCACACTGTTCTAACTTATCCTTATAATCAATATTGACCTCATAACGATGACGATGTCGCTCGACAATCTTGGTCATCCCATAAATTTGAGCAATATGACTCTCTTCTTTTAATTCAGCAGCAAAAGCACCAAGGCGCATTGAACCGCCGAGATCACCATTTCTTGTACGTTTTTCAAGAACGTCCCCTTTAAGCCATTCTGTCATTAAACCTACAATTGGATTGTCTGTTTCGCAAAACTCGCTTGATGAAGCATTCTCAATCTGTGCAATATTGCGCGCAGCTTCTATACAAGCTAATTGCATCCCAAAACAAATCCCTAAAAATGGAACTTTACGCTCTCGCGCAAATTGAATTGCTCGAATCTTCCCTTCTGCCCCTCGTGCCCCAAAAGCACCTGGAACCAAAATTCCATGGGCTTTTTGTAAAGCTGAAACAGAATCTTCTTTTTCAAAAAGCTCCGAATCAATCCACTCAATATTAACCTTCACTCTATTCGCTAAACCACCATGCGCAATCGCTTCAATCAGAGATTTATAAGCATCCTTTAAGCCCGTATATTTTCCCACAACAGCAATCGTAACTTCTCCTTCAGGATGGTGAATACGATGCGTAATATCTTCCCAACGACCCATCTTGGGGGAAGGTGCCGAATCGATTCCAAAAGCGCAAAGAACTTCAGAGTCCAAACCTTCCTTATGGTATGCCATAGGAACATCATAAATTGTTGGCATATCTAATGCCTGAATGACTGCATTGGAGCGAACATTGCAAAAAAGTGATAATTTGCACCGTTCTGTTTCTGGAATAGATCGATCTGCACGTACAAGCAAAATATCAGGAGAAATACCAACTGCTTGCAATTCTTTGACAGAATGTTGTGTTGGTTTCGTTTTTAATTCACCTGCCGAAGGAATATAAGGCATTAATGTGAGATGGACATAAACGACATTTTGTCTCGGTAGCTCATTGCGAAGCTGACGAATCGCTTCTAGAAAAGGCATTGCTTCAATATCACCAACCGTTCCACCTATCTCACACAAAACAAAATCAAATTCTTCATTTCCCATCGTAATGAATCTCTTAATTTCATCCGTAACATGAGGAATAACTTGGACTGTTGCCCCCAAATAATCACCACGCCGCTCTCGTTCAATGATATTGCGATAAATACGCCCTGTTGTAATACTATCTTGGCTATTTGCAGAACGCCCAGTAAAACGCTCATAATGACCAAGATCAAGATCTGTTTCTGCACCATCATCGGTCACAAATACTTCACCATGTTGATAAGGTGACATCGTACCTGGATCAACATTTAAATAAGGATCAAGTTTGCGAAGACGTACGCGATAGCCACGAGCCTGTAATAACGCTGCTAACGCCGCCGCTGCGATGCCTTTTCCAAGGGAAGAAACCACACCACCAGTAATAAAAACATAACGTGCCATGGGCTTATGGTGATAAGCAATTTATAATTATTTTTCCAGCAAAAAATGCAAAAAGAAACAATTTTTCTTCTAAAATAAAAAAGGCGAAAAAAATCACCTTTTTTAAAAAGTCTATGTTTTCTTAAAAAACTATTTTGTACTGTTATCTGGAACTGTATTTTCAAGAACCTGAGGAACTGGACTTTCTGCTTCAGGATTTGTGGACTGTTTCTGTTCCTGCGAAGAATTCGAAGTGCCTCCTAGCTGTTCAAGAATAGAAGGGGAAGACTCACCATCTGACGATGGGACTGATCCTGAGTCTTTATTGGTAGAATTCTGTTCTGAATTAACCGGTATACGCTTTAAGATATCAGAACTAGAATTTGATATATTACTCACCACGGTAAGTCCAATAGACACAACAAAAAAACAACAGGCTAAAATAGCAGTCAAACGTGTTAAAGGGTTTCGAGATCCACGAGTTTTCATCAACCCTGAGCTATTACTCACACCTAGCCCACCACCTTCTGAAGGTTGAATTAATATAACACCAACCAAAGTAATCACAATCAAAAAATGAATAACTATAAGTACTGTTTGCATAAACCCTGCTCTTCAAATAACTCTTTAATAGCTATTTACACATAAATAACGCACAATCCAAGGGGAAACTCAAATTTCTCTGCTATAGTTTACGACAAACATCGCAAATAGTTAAAAAATCAATCGCTTTTAAGCTTGCTCCACCTATCAAAGCACCATTAACATGAGCAATGCTTAAAAGCTCAAATGCATTGGATGGTTTTACGGATCCACCATAAAGCAAACGTATCTTATTGCCTTCATCACCAAAACGAGAGCGCACCCTATCACGAATGAAATGATGTACTTTTGCAATATCTTCTGGAGTCGCTGTATTGCCGGTGCCTATCGCCCAAACTGGTTCATAAGCGATAATGGTATTCTCTGCTGTTGCATCATCTGGGAGAGATTCTTCAAGCTGCTGCGTGAGAATATCCAGTACTTTATTATTATTACGCTCCTCCAATGTTTCACCAATACATACAAGAGCCACAAGACCTGCTCGCCACGCAGCTTGCACTTTGGCACAGACAATCGCATCATTTTCCTGGTACACTGTACGACGTTCTGAATGCCCAATAATAACATGACTTGCTCCCGCTTCTTTAAGCATAAAAGCTGAAATATCTCCAGTATAAGGACCATGATCATCAAAGTGACAATTTTGTCCTCCTAAAAGGAGATTTTCACCATTCAGCGTATTAGAAGCACGCGATAAAAGCGTTGCTGGAACACAAATTAGGGCTTCAAATAGATGACCTAGATCAGAGCTAACGCCTGTAGCAATAGCACGCAACTCTCCAAGCGATTCACTCGTTCCATTCATTTTCCAATTTCCAGCAAGAAAAGGCCGAATATTTTGAGACATATTTTCACCTCAAGAGCTTTTACAATACATTGTTTATCTGTAGTTACCAAATTATAAAATGAAAGCAAGTCTTTAAAGCTTGCATCTTTCATCTCTTTATTGCAAATTCCATTACAGCTTTGATAATAACTCACATTAAAAATGGACTTGAACAATGCTTGACATCATAAGAAATGCTACAAATTCTTGGATTTTTAGAATTTTCCTTGCTATTTTACTCTTATGCTTCATTCTTTTATGGGGGGTACCGCAGTTACACAAAAAAAGTGAAAGAGATCTTATTACTTCTGGAAAGTCCACAGTAACTGTCGATGATTATCGTCTTGCACTCGCCGATCAAAGCGCACGTTTAGCATATGCTGCTCATCTTGGACGAATGTTTACAACAAATGAAATGCAGCAATACCAAATTCCTGCTTTTGTATTTAATCAATTACAACAAAATGTACTGCTTGATGAACAAGCACGTAAAATGAAAATAAGTCTTTCAAAAGATACAATAGCTCATACGATTGGTTCTGATAAGATGTTCCAGGTAAATGGCACTTTTGATAAAAACTTGTTTTATAACTATCTTCAGCATTTACGTATTAGTGAAAGTGCTTTTCTTAATTATTACACCAAACAAGAAAAGCGTAATCAGCTTATTGCTGCTTTACTTTCTGATATGAAGGCACCAAATCTCTTTTATAAAGCACTTGCTCTTTATCAAGGAGAAATGCGTATTGCTGATTATCTCGTTATTGATCTAAAAGAAAAGAAAACAATTGCTGATCCTGATTACGAAACATTACAAAAATGGTTTGAAACACATCAAAGTCAATTTCGTGCTCCAGAATACCGTACTGTCTCTTTGCTATCTATGGAACTTAATGATTTTGTAAAACCTAAAGATATCTCAACAGATGAGGCGAAAGCCTATTATACACAAAATGCTTCACGTTTTGTAACGCCTGAAAAGCGTACATTCGAAGAACTGCGATTCCCCTCACGCGAAGAAGCCGATAATGCAGCAAAAAAAATAGCTGATGGATTGAGTTTTGATGAACTGGTAAAAGCTGAAAAAAAGACTCTTAATGACATAAAAAAAGGTCCTCTCGCAGAAAACGAACTTCCTAATCATCTGACATCTGAAATTTTTGAACTTCAACAAGGTCAAGTCAGTTCTGTGATAAATGACTTACAGGGACCTGTTATCATTCGCGTCACGCATATTGAACCCTCAAGCTCTCTTCCTTTTGAAAGTGTAGAAGAAAATATTCGCCAAACACTTGCCAAAAATCGTGCTACTGATGATATCCGTAACAATTATGTAGCCATTGAAAATGCTCGTTTTGAGGGTGCTTCTCTCAAAGAGTTAGCTGACCAATACAAGTTATCTTTGCGCACAATTACCATTGATAAAACGGGAAAAACGCTTGAAGGTACAATACTCACGGATTTACCTCAAAAAGATATTTTACTGAATGCCATCTATCAATCAAACGAAGGAGTCGATCTTGATCCTCTCTCTTTTCAAAATGGTGGATATCTCTGGTACAAGGTCGATAAAATTATTCCTGCCCGTGATAAGACACTTGAAGAGGCTAAGCTAGATGTTCTTGCTCAATGGAAAAATGAGGAAATCCAACGTCTTCTTGATGAAAAAGCCCAAAATGCTCTCAAACAGCTCACGGAAGGAAAAAGTCTTGTTGCTCTTGCTCATACCCTTGGTGTTACAAAACAAACAACACCAACCCTCCGGCGTCAAGACTCATCTGAAACCCTTGGCGTTGAAGGCATTAAAGCATTATTTTCCGGTCCCAAAGGTCATTATGGCATCATAAAAGGTCCGGTTGCAACAAACCGTATCATTTATCAAATAAAGACTGTAACCATGCCTAAAGATATCACGTCTCATACTCTTTCAACTGAAGTCCGCACCAATATAGATATGATGATAAGAGAAGATCTCAAGTTAGAAATGCTACAAGTTGCCAATAAAGAACATCCTTTGGAAATTAATAGCACAAATTATAATCAGATCTTTAACGCTCTCCAATAAAAAAATTTTATATAATTTAAAGAACTTATTTGATAAATTTTCCATCAGCTCTTCGTCTATAGTTGAAGAGGTAAGATAGATCTCTTGTTTGCATATCTTAGGATCAAACATTTTTATAATGCTTCATTCTCTCGCAAATCAGTGCATGTATGGATTTGCGAGAAAATAGTCAATGGAATGTAGAGTTGTTTTTGCAACGCATTAAAAAACATTATTCATCCAAAGGTTGTCGCCTATTAAGCTATAAATGTCATCCCTATCGTCATTCATAGCTCAGCATATTTCTACTCTTAATATTCATTCATAGGAAGCGTATTGCTTCTTCCTTAAATGATTTCATTTACACACCCAACTTATAATAGATAAAAAAACTATTTTTAAAATTCATTATAAAAATGGAGAAATCTTTTTCTATTCAAGACTCTCATTCAATATGAGAAAAAACGTATTATCATTATAAATCAATATATTCATCAATCATAACAATCATCAATTATGATGTTATAATTTCTCAAAAATAAGAGTTTTTTATAGACTTATAGACTGCTAAGATAACTTCTCTCATAAAATAGAAATTTCATTTCATTTGCAAATGAGATACAATCAATACATTCAGAGTACTTAAAAGTTCTTCTTCAAACAAACCAATGTATTAAGATTTATCTCATGTTTTTCTTTCTCTGCATCTCACCCATCCAATACACTGAATAAAACATATTACTGATGAAGAAATACAGCGTATTTTCAAGATCATAAAATTTCTTATTCTTTTGCGTTCATAACAACCAAAACATCAACATTTTTTATAACAAAAAAATGGTTTGGAATCACAATAGCTCCTTTTATCTTCATATGAAAAAATCAGTCTACATGTTACGCATTCCAACGTAGTAATATTTTTTTACAATATCTTTGGAAAATTGCCGCTTATTGCTGCCCTTGTTATCAACCAATAGCGATACATCAATGGCAAAGTTGCACTCTCTTGAAAAATTGCTGCCCCCAGCTGTATAGCTTTTTGAAGAGAAGCTGGTACAATGACCAATGGAAGAAAAGCTGGCTTAAGAACTCTAGGTAAAGTACAAGAATACTCGTAAAATTGGGTATAATGATCGCGCGATAATGCTACCATAGCTTCAACAATACAACCCTTTTGTTGATCACTGAGACGATGGGATTCCAAATCTTCCCTATTCACTCCTACAGCCTTTAATATATCAGTAGGTAAATAATATTGATATCGTGATTGCATGAATGATAAAAGACGTAATACACCGCTTAATCCTTGAGAAATCCCTCCATGCTCATAGATATCTGTAAACTCTTGTGCAGTATCAGGATCTAATATCTGACAAGAAAGCTGTAAAATTATGCCTGCTGTCTCACCACAATAATGCTCTAGATCATGAAGTGTTTCTATTGGATTGTGATAAAGATCTAAAATTTGTGCATCACAATAACGTAAAAAAGCTGTCTTAGGTAAATTAAAAAGAGTGATTGCTTTTAATAAATCATTCAAAATCGGATTGTTTCCACTCGTTTGCATTTCACCATGAGCAATAGCATCATACCACCAACGTAACCGTATTTCTCCTATGAATGGATCATGTACACTTTCGCGAATACGAGAAACTTCAGCATTAAATACATAAAGAGCAGCCAATGCTTGGCGCTTTTTTTTAGGCGCAAATAAAACCGATATATAGCGATCACGATCTATGGTACGTAAAATATCAAGACAATAAGGAAGAGAGCCTATCATTCTATGAACCTATTAACGTCCCTTTTTTAGCAATTAAATTAATATCCTCTTTTTATTCATATTAAAAAATGAAGGATAAGCAAATACAGTTCAGAAAATAAGATTTTTAAATGTGTCTCTTAACTGTATTGTGAATTAAAGTTTCTTTTCTAGTCACTTTTCATTTTAGAAAGAAAAAATTAAATAAATAATTTTTCTGATAAAACTTATCTTATAGGACTTCAAGTTTTCATTTGCAGTAAAAAAGCTAAAAAACAATCGTAACATGCATAGTAAAACTTGAACAACAAACAACGAAAAACACTTTTTCAGTGGATAGATGACAATGTTATTTTATAAAAAATACACTGATCACAAAAACTTCATCAAATCATTGACCTCCTCCCCATCCTAAAAGACAAAGGTTCTTACCAACACCAATTTGTAAAAAATCCAATTGCTCTCGGTGATTTTCTGTTACTATCAATACATTGATTTATAATCATAATCTGTTATTTTGTATGTTAAATTAGAATTCCAAATATCGTAGATATGCTTTCATTTTAAACCAATTCCATGTTACATCAATAAAAACTATTCCCTTGCACGTCCCAAGCGTAACTGGCTTGTAGGTAACAACTGTATGAGAAAGAACTAAAAATGCCTCTTATGAACTGTCTCAAGTGCCAAGAGTTGATCACTCATGTGATTCATTAGGAACGACGAGCAAGCTTTGTTCTGAATACTTGCTGCTGTATTTAAAAAACTTAATGTGTTATGTTATGTATATTCTACACCCTTATATCACCGCCTTAAACGACAGTATTTTACAGAGCAGAAAATAATTACACAAGTCTTTCATGCTAGACCAGAGCCTTTGTTTTATGAAACAATACTCTATTCTACCGCAAATAATAACGCCGCAACAGCGCGATCTTCAGCCAATAAAACATTAAATGTACGCACCGCCGCTCCCGTACTCATTGTATCTGATGAAATACGTTTTTCCCATAAAAGCACCCGTAACTCTTCAGGTAATCGTAATAATTCAATTCCAGTACCTATTAATAAAACCTCGATTTCAGAAGCTTCTTCTAAAATACGAGATATATCCCCTTGAGTGGGAATAGGCCCTGCCATGTCAATGCCATAAATACCTGATGGGACACAAATAATAGAACCTCTATGAGACATATCAGCAAAACGAAACCCACCATTTCCATAAGCATCAATAGGTGCGCGACTTGGAAAATGTGCTTCACGAATTTGAATTGCATCGAACATGAATATGCACCTTTTATTTTTGAATAATCCAATTGTCTTTGCTACTTCTCACCATAAAAATTAAAGTAAGGCTGATATAAACATTGATATGTTAAACATAGATAGCCTAGTATTGAAGTGAAAGTTTTTATATAATGCCCTAATCTTCTCATACAACAAATATATGAAAATTTGGTCATAAACCGCAGTAAAATGCTATACCTACTTAAATAAATCTATTTTTTGAAAAGTTTCTTCAGCTTATTTACTCACAAATTTCTTTTTATAAAAACAATGATCTTCTTTAAAAAACAGAAAAAAATTGCGTAATATTCTATAAATAAAGCAACTATTTTAATAATCTAAAGAAAACAAAAACTCCATTTTCTGTAGCCACTATAAAAGCCCCTTTTCCAATGAAATTGTCTTGATCTTGCCAAGCTTTTTATAAAAATGCTTAAAAAATGTAATAAACTGCCATTACACCTTAAGATGCATTTTCCTTTGATACAGCTTTTTTCTCTTCAGAGATACTCATATCTTCTTTCGTTGTCGTTTTAGATTTAGACTTTTGTGGTGTTTTTGCTTTAGCATTAAGTTTTGACTTTTTTTCTGCAATCGGCTCACCTTTAACGCGCACATCAGCTAATGTTGAGCGAATAACACGAATATTTATACTCTCACCAATTTCAACCTCTAATTCACCACTCTCGTCGTGAACCTTCGTAACCTTGCCGATAATACCACCACCCGTTATAACTGTATCACCACGACGTACTGCATTAAGCATTTCTTGGCGTTTTTTCATTTGGGCACGCTGTGGACGAATCATAAAAAAATACATAATTGCAAAAATTAAAATGAATGGGACAGCGTTAGCAAATGAAATTCCACCGGAAACATCGCCTGCAACTTGAGCATAAGCGTTCGTAATAAACATTTTTATCTCCTATAGTTAAACCTCAGGTATTTCCCACTCTATTAAAATGAAATTCCGATACAGAAAAAATTCCTAAAGAATTTATCATAAAAAGCAATAACTACATAATCTAATCACAGCTTTACAAAAATACAATAAATCCTTAAGAGGCAGAATACCAAAATACAATGAGAAAAATCTTAAAAAATAGATTCACTTTCCCCTATTGTATATCCTACAACATAAATCTTTTCACTAACTCAATAAATTATACAAGATAATTTTTCTAATGAACAAACTTTAATTTATATAGATACTTTATCGTTTTTGATATCGAACGACAGATCTAAATACAATAAAACGCTCTTATTTCAAACCTTCTGAATTAATCAAAACGATTTTCTTGCACGTCACACATATGAAATGAGCCTGTCGATAAAAACTTTTTAAGAAAGGCGTGAAATATCTTTTTTCATGCTTCTCTCAAATACAAGAGCAATTGGAATACTCAAAGCTGACAAACAGTATGATACTATTGTCTTACACTTTCATAAATACAAAGATGGTAATATCTAACGCCCCCCACGAACTACTCTCCTGAAACCAATGATTTTTTGCTGCTATGTTATTGATTTAAGAAAATCAATTGTTTTTCATGAATTTTCTATAAACTGTAAGACTATTCAAATGTCAAAGTTATCAATAAATTAGTTTTCTAAATATTTAAGGGGATCAACAGGTAATGAATTCTTACGCATCTCAAAATAGACACGTGGCGTTTTAACATTTCCTGAAACGCCAGATTTAGCAATCTCATCACCGCGCCTTATCCTTTGTCCTTTGTTAACAACAAGCTTACTATTACATCCATAAATAGTGATAATATCATTTTCATGTCGAATCATCACAACATTACCAAGCTCTTTTAGTCCATCTCCCGCATAAATAACCACACCATTTTCTGCCGCCTTTACCGAAGACCCTTCAGGCACTGCAATATCTATTCCTCGATTCATTACTGTTCCCTTTTTTTGACCGAACTGGCTTAATAAACGCCCTCGTACTGGCCAACGCATCTTAGAAATTCCTGTGGCTTGCGGAGTCGTCATATTATCTGTATTCGTAACAGTACTTGACAAACCAGTCTCATGTTTCAATTGCGTCATCTGTTTAGAAAAATTTTTCTCAGAACTTGATTTGTTCATCTTTGCAGAGGGTGGCGTTGTTACAGGAGCTTTATATATAGGAGAGGACTTCTTGTTTTTTATAGAGGACATCACAGATTGGGATGCAGATTCTGTTGTTGACACTGCCCAATCGTTATTATTGTGTGCATTTGAAGCTGCTAATGTACGCCTGCTTGGAACAACAAGGACCTGACCGATATAAATGGAATTGCTGTTTATACCATTTGCTAATTTTAATGCCTCAACACTAACCCCTACTTGTCGTGCAATACTGAGCAGTGTATCTCCACTCTGGACAATATAAGAATTCCGCCGAAAAATAGGAGATTTATCCATTTGTGAACGAGAAAGTGTTCCAAGATTACGTGGAGGGGCGCCCATAACGCGACCATCAGAAGAAGTTATCCTACCTTGATGTGGAAAATTATAGGGGGAATTATCATCTCCCCATGAATCATCGCTTGATTCCACAGGTGGCAATTCAGTGCTTTGTATCATACCACTACCGTATGATAGCATTCGCGGGTCTGTATACATAGTGCTTGATATATTTGATTGAGATGATACCGTACGATGAGAGAACGTATTGGAAAAACGCTGTGTACCAGAACTACAACCAGCAACAATAGTTACCACCGCTAACAAAGTTATTCTCTGAAAATTATGCTGGAAAATATTATCCAAAGCTTTTAGACACATCGTTTTGCTCACTCATCAATAATCAACTCATTCCATTAAAGCTTTTTTAAATTACCGAAGAGTTAAAATGAGATGTTTTATTCATAAATATCTTTATATAAGATCAAAATGAATTTAACGTAGACAATTTGCAGAAACGTCTTAGCTTTTAAAAATTAAAGTATCTCTGCAATGCCTTTAATAAAAGGTTGGTAACGCACTTGGAACAGTTCTAAACACTCAAATCGACTACCAATTTTTGTATAGCGCGTCACCGTTTGTACCCCTTCGTCAGGTCCTATCGCCTGAATGAGAATTCCATTTTCAGCTAAAAGTTCTAAAAATTCCTTTGGTTCATCAAAACGTGATGGCCAAATAAGAATGCGATCAAATGATCCTAAGCCTGTCACATTATGACTTCCATCAATCTGCCGTATAACAATATTTTCAATTCCTAAAGTTTGAAATTTTTGGCGTGCTAAATCAACAAGCGTTTTATAACGATCAATCGTTGTCACACGGTCACTCAGACATGCCATAAGAGCAGTACAAAAACCAGATCCTGTACCAATTTCTAAGACACGATGCCTTTTTTTCAACGATAATGCCGAAAGAATTAAGAGTTGTTCTTCCAAACGTTCCATATATTCACCACACTCAAGGGGAATAACTTTATTATCATAAGCACTATTGAACCAAGGAGCAGCAACAAACTGTTGACGCGGAATTTTCTCTAATGCCGAAAAAAATCGCACGTCATCAATGCCTTTGCTACGCATTTTCAGTACAAGAGCGGCTAACTCCTCACGAAATTGTAAAATACCCTTTTGCCCCATAGTATCATTCAATCTCCAATGGAGGTGCACTTTTATCATACTGACAAACTGCTTCTTTTAAAAAGGCAAAAACTTGCGTCTGTGTATCATCACCTCTTGGCAATAAACGCATATTGTCTCTCCTTTCGTAAAATTAAGCAGTAATACAGCGCATGCCTCCCATATAAGGTTGTAAAACATCTGGAATAATAATTGATCCATCAGCCTGTTGATAATTTTCAAGTACGGCAATAAGACAACGTCCAACAGCCGTACCAGAACCATTAAGGCTATGAACAAAATGCAATTTTTTATCGCCGTCTTTACGATAGCGCGCATTCATACGACGACCTTGAAAATCTCCACAAACTGAACAGCTAGAAATTTCACGATAACATTCTTGACCAGGAAGCCAAACCTCGATGTCATAGGTTTTACGCGCTGCAAACCCCATATCTCCCGTAGAAAGAACCACTGTGCGAAAAGGCAAACCAAGCCGTTTTAATATATCTTCTGCACATTCCGTCATACGTTCCAATTCAATTAAAGACTGCTCTTCACTGGTAATCGAGACCATTTCAACTTTCCAAAATTGATGCTGACGCAACATACCGCGCGTATCACGACCGGCTGCTCCCGCCTCTGAACGAAAACAGGGAGATAAAGAAGAAAATCGCAGTGGTAAATCTGATATTTCAAGAATTTCATCGTTGACCAAATTGGTTAATGGCACTTCTGCTGTGGAAATAAGCCATCGACCATCTGTTGTACGAAAAAGGTCTTCAGCAAATTTCGGTAATTGTGCTGCTCCGTAAACAATCTCATCACGAACAAGAAGAGGTACTGAGACTTCTGTGTAACCATTCTCATTGACATGCACATCAAGCATAAACTGGCCTAATGCTCGTTCTAGCCGTGCTAATGCCCCTGAAAGTACTGTAAAACGTGTTCCAGACAAACGACTAGCTCGTTCAAAATTCATCTGTTTGAGATCTTGACCAAGATCAAAATGTTCCTTTGGTGTAAAATTAAATGTTGGAGGTGTACCAAAATGTCGAATGACGACATTATCACTTTCATCTTTACCTTCTGGAACATCATCTAATGGAATATTTGGAAGTGCTGAAAGAATTTTCTCAAGACTCTCCGTCAGCTGTTTTTCTTCCACTGTTGCAGAGGAAAGAAAAGCTTTAATCTCTTCAACTTCAGCTCTAAGACGTTCAGCCATTTGCTGATCCGATACCGCTAAAGCCTGTCCTATTTCCTTTGAAACAGCATTGCGACGTTCCTGCGCCAATTGCACCTTAGCAATATGCGACCGACGTGCAAGATCAAGTTGTATTAACTTTTCAGCTTGTGGCTCAAGACCTCTACTTACGAGTGCTTTATCTAATTTCTCAGGATTGTCACGAATCCACTTAATATCAAGCATAAAAATTCCTCATTTATATTGTTTTTATTCATTCCTTATCGCATAAGATTATACACTTTTCTTAAGCGGATTTTCTTCTCTTTTCTATACTGTAAGCAATTAAAATTGAAATCTCGTAAAGTGCTATCGTTGGTAAAGCCACTGCAAACATCGTAAAAAAATCCGACGGCGTTATGATTGCCGCAATAATAAAAGAGAGCAAAATAGCCCATTTTCGTTTAGACGCCAAATCATGAGACGTTACAAATCCAATTTTTGTTAAAAGACTGATGACAAGAGGTAATTGAAAAATCAAACCAAAAATTAGGATAAACGATGTCATAAAGCCCAAATAATCAGAAATACGCACTATAAACTCTATTTTTAAATGAACATCTGGAAGAAATTGTTGAGAAAGGCTAAACCATAGTATTATTGGCGCTAATAGACCATAAACAAACGCTCCCCCAATACAAAATAAAATAGGCCCCCCAATGAGAAATGGTAAAAAAGCCATACGCTCTTTTTTATAAAGCCCTGGTGCAATAAAACTATAAAACTGAAAAGCCGTATAGGGAAAAGATAAAATAATTCCCCCAAAAACAGAAAGCTTCATCTTCGTTAAAAAAGTTTCCCATACTTGCGTTGATTGCAAACGAATCCCCTCAGGATTACCCTCTGCTATTTTCATTGCCCACTGATATGGCCATAGTAAAAAATTTAAAATATAATCTTTAACAAGAAAACACATCATAAAAGCGATCATAAATGCAACCAAGACAGAAATAATTCGCTGACGAAGTTCAATTAAATGTTCTAAAAGTGGCGCCATATTAGCATCAACTTCATCTTTTTTTACATTCATGACACATCTTCTTTTTCTTTATCTTTAGGAGAAACAAAAATGTTTTCAGAATGATGAGCAGCTATAGAAACTGTCATATCTTTCTTGATTACCTTTTGATCACATTCCAAAATTTCTTTATCTTTTTTTGATTTATGGTGTGTTTCCTTAACATCCCAATTATCGTGGATATCCTCTAATATATTTTGAGTGGGATCAAAAGTTTCTGCCAACTTCTTGCTTGAATCGTTAATATCCGAACATATTTTTTGCAAATCATCGCGCTCGATTTGTTTTATTACATCATCAAACTGGTGACGAAATTCATTTGCTGTTGAATACACATATGCTCTTATCTTTGCTATTGTCTTTAATATTTTAGGTAAATCTTTTGGTCCAACGACAATGATGAGAACAAGTAAGATTACGATAAACTCTGGTCCGTCAATCCCAAACATCTCTTAATTCGACTTTCTCATCAAAAAATATTGCACAATGATGATTGCGTTTTTGTTACTGTTTTTTAGCAACAGATGTTTTGCTTTTTTTAGAAGCAGAAGAAACCTTTCTGCGCGCTGTTGCATGTTTTACCGATAACGGCTGAGATTGTTGAGATTCTACATCAATCATTTGGGAAGTAGGAGCCATTTCAACTTTATCCTCAATGCTATCATCTTCTTCTTTCATATTTTTTTTGAAGGCTTTAATTCCTTTAGCAACATCGCCCATTAATTCAGAAATTTTACCGCGACCGAAAAGCACAAAGATAATCAATAAAATTATGATTAAATGCGTTGGTGAAAAAATATTACCCATTACTCTCTCTAACTTTATGCTTTTAAATTTGATTTCATTTATTCATGCTTCCTCTGAAGAATGTATCAAATATAATATCTTACTTATATATTTTCTTCTTAACTTAAAAGCAATTACACGCTTTTATTGCAAAAAGAACTTTTTATCCTCTCATCCTTTTTTAGCGTATTATAACACAAACCATTCAAAAATGATAAACCACTTCATACAAAGTTCAAAACACTTAAAAACTTTTCTAAAATAACTTCATCTGATCTCTTAGGTTACTCATCTTCCTGTAAATACTATAGCCAATGTCTTTCCTTTTACACAATGTTTTACGTATCATTACAAACATTTCCGTCAAATTATCCTTTACTGATAAAGATCATAACATGTTGTAAAACACTTTACGTATTCAATTAAAAAATTCAGAAAGAAAAATCTCTAAAAAACTTTCTTAACACATCATCAGTCTCTTCAAAAACTATCATCTTACGCACAACATTTATTCTTTGCGTTGGGGTAGGAATTTTATCATTCATTATTCTATGTACAATACGAAATATGAGCCATCATCGCATTCAATTAAATATCTGGCGTGTAAATAAAAACTATTAGCAGAAAGAGTAAAAATGCACTTTATGAACCAGCTCAAGTGCCAAGAGATATGGCAATACTGCTAAAAAATAAAAATGGTACCAGCTTGCGCCTTATTCAGTAAAATACCTCCATATAACCGTCTCTCTGAGCCGCTGAATGCCATAACTATTACAAGTCTCCGGATTCTGGGCATGCGTTCTCATAATATCATGTGCTTAACCTATCCCAGTATTGAAAACAAAATGAGCATGAATAGAAAATTACATTCAATCAAAAGCATGGCATCGAAGCATAATCCATGTAAAAAGAATTTCTTATCCTAGCCTTTTTTATAAGATTACCTTATAAAGCCGCTCAATAATACAGTGTTAGAGATAAATAAACCTATTTACTTTAGTTTAAAAAACTCATTTTATTGAGATAGCTTACAGAGCACATATCAATTTTCAAAAGTTTTATTTTAGCATCATACACAATAACTAAGCCTTTTAGCGTGTATAATGTAAAGCTTTGGCTCCGCTTAAAGCAATGAGATTCATTCATACTTTTACAAAAATATACCACTATAATACCAGCACTTTATTGCTCTATTCATAATTTTACGCTCGTAAAAAACTGATCAATGTAACAATGTTTTTATCAAGAATTTGAAATTCTTTAATCTTTAAACAAGCAAATTTATGAATGAATTTGAAAGATACCATTCAATTTTTCAACAAACTTTACTAATATTCTCGTTAATTGATTGTTTTTTATAGTTTTCCTGAAGGAGTCCGCGATCATAAAAAACTTCTCTTACAACATAAATATAAAAATAGCCCTGTGAATAAATGCTCCGATGACATTAATATTTTTTCTGTAGTGTATAATTTGCTAGTGAGGGTATTGTTTGATTTCTACAAGAGTATTTTTATGGATATCAATTCTATTATTCTATGCTAATAATCCGGTACAGTTATACATATGATAGAGTTTACTCCATGAATTATCGGCATATTTATCATGCTGGCAATTTTGCTGATGTTTTTAAACACATTATTGTCACTCGCATTGTAGAATATCTCAAACGCAAAGAAAAAGCTTTTCGCGTTATAGATACGCATGCTGGAATCGGTATTTATGACCTTTCTTCTTTAGAAGCACATAAAACAGGAGAGTGGCGCGAAGGTGTCCAACGACTTTTTTCTACTCCTATCCCAGAAGATTTAAGAACACTCCTTTGTCCATGGTGTGACATCATTGATGCCCTCAATAAAGGAGAAAAAGAAATTATGTTTTATCCTGGATCTCCTGTTCTTATTCGTCAATTATTACGGAAACAAGATCGCCTCACCGCAATAGAATTGCACAATGAAGATTATCATATTTTAGCAAAAAACTTTGCAGGAGATTATCAGACAAAAGTTCTGCATTTAGATGGTTGGCTTTCCTTAAATGCTCATGTACCACCAAAAGAAAAACGTGGCTTTATCCTTGTTGACCCTCCCTTTGAAAAAGCTGGAGAGTTTTCCCGCCTTATTGAGGGATTAACAAAAGCCTATCGTCGCTTTTCTGGAGGAATCTACGCTTTATGGTATCCTGTTAAATATGACAAAGAAATTGAAAGTTTTCTTCACGCGCTTTATCAAACCGGAATTCCTAAGATTCTACAACTTGAAATGCGTATCCGAAAAAGTTCAAGTCCACCGACAATGAATGGAAGTGGTATGATTATTATTAACCCTCCCTACCTTTTGGAAGAAGAAATGAAAAAACTCAGCCCCTTTCTTATCAACCGTCTGGGACAAGATGAAAATGCCCAAATAACGCATAAGTGGCTTCAAAAAGAACATCTATTATGTTAAACTTTTCTCTATATTTTTTCTAAATCAAATATCATGTTGTAAGATATAAAGACTTTGAGTGGTAAAATTCTTTGATTCTATGGATAATACCAACATATTATAATGGTAAGCTAATAACGATCAGCGTGAATTAATTTTTTTCTTTTTAGAAAGTCTATCCTCTTAATTATCATGGATTTCCTATTCCAATCATTTTAATGGATAAATTAGGCAAATTCATAAAGCTGCTTTAGAATAACAACTCTCATATTTTTTATGAAAGATCGGCTCTCTAAAATCATACTCTTATGCTATAAGATGTTATTTATAGAAAAAAATTATAAAGACATAAATAATCATTATTTAATAAAAAAGAATATTTCATATATTAAACAAACAACATATTCGTAATAAACGGAATGGTCCTGAAAAATAATACAAATTGTCCGAAAAATGAACGGGAAAAGCTTTCTTTTCTCTCTAATATTACATGGCATAATGCTAATCAAAGCAATGAGAAAAATCAATTCCAAGGCATCAAATTCATACAAGAGTTTGTTAGACACCTTCCACATAAACCAGGGGTTTACCGGATGATTGGTGAAAATGGTGATATTCTCTATGTTGGCAAAGCCCGTAATCTCAAAAAACGTGTTTCAAACTATACACGTGAACAAGGACACAATAATCGTATTACCCGTATGATTCGTGCAACATATCATATGGAATTTATCGTCACCCATACAGAAACAGAAGCACTCCTTTTAGAAGCCAATCTCATCAAAAGATTGCATCCGCATTTTAATGTACTCCTGCGTGATGATAAAAGTTTCCCTTATATTATGATTACAGATGATCATCGAGTGCCTGCACTTTACAAACATCGTGGTGCTCGAATACGAAAAGCTCACTATTTTGGTCCTTTTGCTTCTGCTGGTGCAGTGACACAAACAGTTCATGTTTTACAACGCGCCTTTTTATTACGAACCTGTACTGATTCAGTTTTTGAAAACCGTACACGCCCCTGTTTGCTTTATCAAATTAAGCGATGTTCTGCACCTTGTACTCATGAAATTAGTGACAGTGATTATAAAGAACTGGTGAAAGGAGCAAAAGCGTTCCTTTCGGGAAAAGATCAATCTATTAAAAGCGATATGGTTCAAGCTATGCATAAAGCCGCAGAAAATCTTGATTTTGAACAAGCAGCTTCCTATCGTGACCGCTTATCAGCCCTTTCTCACATACAAAGCCATCAAGGTATTAATCCTCAAACGATAAAAGAAGCGGATGTATTTGCAATTGCGCAAAAAGAAGGAATGACCTGTATTCAAGTGTTCTTTTTTCGCATGGGGCAAAATTGGGGAAACCGTGCCTATTTTCCTAAAGCAGATCCCTCTTTTTCCCGCACTGAAATTTTAGCGAGTTTTCTTGCCCAATTTTACGATGATAAACCACTTCCCAAAAGTATCCTTTTATCTGAAGAAATTGAAGAAAAGACACTTCTTACAGAAGCATTTAGCCTCAAAGCAAACCACAAAGTATCCCTCTCTTTACCCAAACAAGGTGAACGGAAAACTCTTGTTAATCATGCCTATCTCAATGCTCATGAAGCACTTGAACATAAGCTTTCTGAAACAGCCACCCATACAAAATTGCTTCAAGGTCTTGCTAAAACATTCCAACTACCTTTTCCTCCACGCCGGATAGAAGTCTATGACAATTCTCATATCATGGGAACAAATGCTGTAGGGGCTATGATTGTTGCTGGTCAAATGGGATTTATTAAAAATCAATATCGAAAATTCAACATTCGCTCAACAGATATCACGCCTGGCGATGATTTTGGCATGATGAAAGAAGTGATTAAACGAAGATTTTCACGCCTTATCAAAGAGTATGATCTGCCAAGTAGAAGTCATAACATAAAAGATGATGATCTTTTTCCCATTTGGCCTGACCTTATCTTAATCGATGGTGGTGAAGGACAAATCAACAGCGTACATGCAATACTTGCTGAGTTACAATTAAATGATCTCTTCACAGTTGTTGGAATCGCCAAAGGTGTTGACCGTCATGCAGGACGTGAAAGATTTTTTATAAAAGATATTCCCCCCTTTACACTTCCTCCACGTGATCCTATCCTCTATTTTTTGCAACGTCTGCGTGATGAAGCACACCGTTTTGCGATTGGAACTCATAGGATAAAACGAAAAAAAGCAACATTCAAAAACCCACTTGATGAAATCGAAAATATCGGTCCAACAAGAAAGCGTGCATTGCTTCATCATTTTGGAAGTGCCAAAGCTGTTGCTAGTGCCTCATTTGAAGATTTAAAAAAAGTTACGGGAATCTCTATGACAATTGCACAAAAAATTCATAACCATTTTCATGAAAAATAGGCTTGTTTCATAACCTTCACCTTGTTACGTTTAGGAAATATATTCTCTTTCACAAGAATTAAAAATGGCTCCATGAAAAATCATACTTTTTCTTTTCCAAATATTTTAACTTATGCACGAATTGTTGCAGTCCCAATGGTCGTTGCATGCTTTTTTTTAGAAGGGCGACTACAATCAAGTGATATCACTCGCTGGATTGCTGTTTCCATTTTTATCGTTGCATCCATTACTGACTTTCTTGACGGTTACCTTGCTCGTATTTGGGAACAAACATCCAATATTGGTCGCATGTTAGATCCAATTGCCGATAAACTTCTCGTCTCTGCTTGTTTGCTCTTGCTTGCCGCAGACAGTACTATCGCTGGGTGGACACTATGGGCAGCTATTATCATTCTTTGCCGAGAAATTCTTGTATCAGGATTACGTGAATATTTGGCTGAATTAAAAGTGAGCGTTCCAGTTTCTCGTCTTGCAAAATGGAAAACTTTTGTACAGATGATCGCTATTATCTTTCTTTTAGCTGGACCAGCCGGTAATAAAATTTTCCCTTACACAGTAGAGTTTGGCATTACTATGCTGTGGATTTCTGCCCTCCTTACATTGTGGACTGGTTGGGATTATTTTCGTGCAGGTTTAAAGCATGTTATTTTGTGAAAGAATATGTAAGATTTATAAAGATAATTTACCTTTTTGCCCTTAAACGAAAGAAGAAAACACGTGAAGCTCACTTATTTTTAATCTATTCACGATCAATCAATCAAAACACTTCTTTTGCACTTCACAAACGAAGCTGGCGTATAGATAAAAGCTCTTTATGAAAAGATTCAACATGCTTTTTATGTCTCCTCGCAAAAGCAGTTACAGCATTAAAAGCTGAAAAAAACGATGAATACTCCATATCCTTTCAAAAAAAATCTATAATCTTATAAGCAAAAAACCGAAACATAATATTTCGGATTTTTGCTTCTTATATACGCTTTATTAACCAACAATTTCTACCTCAGAAAACCAAAAAGCGATTTCTGTTTTTGCCGTTTCAGCACTATCGGATCCATGGACAGAATTTTCGCCAATCGATAAAGCATGAACCTTACGAATTGTCCCTTCTTCTGCATCACTAGGATTCGTAGCTCCCATTACTTCACGGTTTTTAGCTATTGCATTTTCGCCTTCCAAAACTTGTACAACGGTTGGACCAGAAGACATGAATTCAACCAATTCACTAAAAAAAGGGCGTTCTTTATGAACAGCATAAAATTTTTCAGCCTCACGTTTGCTCATCCAAACACGTTTAGACGCAATAACACGTAGCTCCGCATCCTCAAGCATTTTAGTAATTGCGCCAGTCAAATTACGACGGGTTGCGTCTGGTTTAATCATCGAAAAAGTACGCTCTAAAGCCATTTACTCACCTTTATTTCATTTATAATATTCTCTGACTGTTTCTATAGCGAGCAAGGAGCCCTTTGCCAAGTGACTCTGCAAAAATCTATACAAATTCTCAAAAATATAGAATGAATTATAAAGAAGACTTCAATAGAAATAAAAATACCTATAATTGCTCCTCCCATCATAAAAATGCACTACCGACCCTCAGCAAATGCTGAACTTCTTTTATATTCCTCAACGCTTTCCATCAAAATTATCATTGAGATCAATCAAAAAATAACCATATACTTAGAAACTATAGCGTACACCTATAATTCCCTGAAGGGACTGTTTTGTTTTACGCCCTTTAATATAATGGGCCTCACCATATAACTTTAACTTCTCACTCACTAAACTGCTTAAACCTATTCCTAACTTACCTGCATTCCCCGATAAGTCCGTGGTAAATGAATGCCGTTGATTAATTAACGTTTGATTGTCATCTTTATTCTCACGCAACCATGCTGCTGTAATATACGCAAATGATGAAGAATCCATGCGAGAACCAAATTCATATCCTAAAGATAAGCCAACCTCACTGCGTAATGAAGTAAATGGACGCATGTCACCTGTCATGTCATTCGATAACTTGATTTCTTTACCCTCAACTTGCAACCATGTAAATTGTCCATAAGGCTGAAGCCAACTGCTCTGTGACGTCTTAAGTCGATAACCTACTTCAAAGGAAGTTCCCAATGCCCTTTGTGTATAACTGCCTTCAATCCCTAAACCATTCGTTGAAACGGCTTTTAGAGTATTTTGATAATGATTGTATTTTAAAATACCATCGAGATACCATCCACTATGATCCAAATAAGTGACATAAGCGCCAATACCATAAGTATTGATACCACTGATCCCACCCCGTGCATGCGCAACACGGGCATGATCATAACTACCAAAACCACCTATATAAAACTCTCCATTTTCCCATTCGCTTAAACCATTGATCCCTAAAACGATACCGGTCTGATCTAACTTAAAATCTATATGCTCTGCAGCAACACTCTCTTTAGATTTAATCGCATAGGTCCATAAAGCTGCATTCTTTTTACTTTTATCTAGAATCCCTCTTCCCGCACGCACTGTTTGCATTTCGTTGTGAAACACCATCGCTGGAGCTACAGACATAGACAATACCGCATCTGTAGAGGGCGTGGTCAAAAAGTGAGAAACTGAAAGCGTCTCACTCAATTGTGGAGAAGGTTGTTCTTTATGAACTAGACGCAAAATCATTTGATCGGCTAAAGATTGAGAAGATTCTGAAACAGAAGTTTGTTGCCCTTCATCAGAAAGAGAATGAGGACTGGCTAGAGGAAACACCAGACGATTCTGATTTTCTTGAGAGGGAGATACCGAGAGACTAGTGACATTTTGTGCTTCTCTTAAATGACGTGGAGGCCGTGGTTTAGCTGGTTGTTTTTTAGTAGGTTTACGAGAACCGGTAGTTTTTCCTCTAGAAGAAGCACCTTCATCAGACAATGCAAGAGGAATCTTCGTTTTTTTGTTTACACACTGTGTTTCAGTACTCGAACGTGTCGTACCTTCAGAGGCAGAACTTAAATACCAAATTGTAGAATAACCACTAGAATCAGCACATCTTTCTCTCTTTCGTAAAACATACTGATAGGCTCCACCATCAACAGCTGTAATATAATTACCCGAAAGATCTTCCAGAGTAAAATTAGCGCCTCCAAATTTATTAGTAACTAAATTAATCTCTGTGGTCCAACCATTTTTCTGAGAGATAGGACCTGTAATTTCACGACCAGAATCTGCAACGCTTATTTTGTGATTACCTGAACCTTCATCAATCGACAAGTAATCACTTGCATCACCCGTAGCACTAATATTAAATTGAAAATGCAAACTTCCTGAAAGTTTCTCAACATGAAGTGAAATATGTCGTGGATCATACGGTATAGAAGTAAAAATAACAGTCCCATTCTGCCCCCCTAAATCTTCAATTTCAATCTGAGGTTTTTCTCCTATATTCCGTTCACCAACCTCAAATATTGTTTCTTCAACTCTGTCCTTTATAGGAATTTTTTTCTTAGTCGTATGATTTGTCCTATCACCAGCGAATAAATAAAGTTCTCCGTGATCATTGACCCTTACTTCTCCAACGACATCTTTTATACCAACATGGAACCACGACTTAGCAGAGTTGTTAACAGTCAGACCATCCACAAACCCTTCAGGATATACAACTTGAATAGCATGATCTTTCAAATTAGTAGCAAAAGATTCTCCTAACGCTAAAACGTGCTGTCTCCCATTCCCAGAAACCTCAGCATACATTGATTTCCCTCCCTCTTTTCTTTCTCCTGCATAAAGATTTTGTTCTCCGTTATCTCCCACTTTCGTATACCACACCCACGCTTCATCATACACATTCTGCTGTCCCACTGCTCCACCGCCGCCAGAAACTGTGGTATTAGAAGCACTGCTTTTTCTCACCACGCTTGTAAGATCAATATTTTTCTCTTCATGAACAAACTGCATACCTCCAAGGATTTTAGCATCTATTGCATTTCCTCCACGTGTAACTATTTGCATCCCTCCTTTTTCAATAGTGGATCCCATGGAAGTTTTTCCATTTTCAACAATTTCAACACCACCACTTTCGATCTTAACATTATTGTTGAAAAGGGTTGTAATCAGTGCTGAACCTTTTGGTACCTTCTCTCCACTTCCCACATTTTCTAATCTTTTTAACTCTTCATTCCTGTTTTCAACTGCACTTGCAACTTGTACAAGACAACTACTGATCATCAATACTGAAAAACTCAACTTATGTTTATACTGCATTATCGACACTCCACTCTCAATTATTTAGAAAAATATCCCACGGCTACGTAGGTAACTCGCCTTAGATTGTATCGTAATGTGTTTTATTTATGTTTAAAAACACTTTTTAAGTGTATTTTTTAATATAAACAACTTTAAGTTGT
The DNA here is from genome assembly GCF_042193405.1 of Bartonella sp. TT110JLCBS. Taxonomy (NCBI): domain Bacteria; kingdom Pseudomonadati; phylum Pseudomonadota; class Alphaproteobacteria; order Hyphomicrobiales; family Bartonellaceae; genus Bartonella; species Bartonella sp. TT110JLCBS. The sequence goes on along the minus strand of NZ_JBHILT010000001.1, from coordinate 217,645 downwards.
TTATCTATGAGCTACTAGAAAGTTCTAACTTACGGCTGAAAATCTTAATAAAATTCAAATTGTTTAATTGAATTCAAGGAACAATTTTCAATATTTGAAGTTAGATGAAAGAAATGCTCGTGCCTAACGAGGTCACGTCCTTCACGGAATACAGAACGCCATTGGGTTGTACATTCACGCGCTTGTTTTAAAGAGATATCTCTCAACGCACCCGAACCCATTTCGCGACGTCATCCATGAATGGTATACCGGTAAAGCCATTGCGTCCCCAATCTTTACGCTTATGAAGAAGCGAGCCGATATCATCATACACTTTGCCATCCCAATGTTGTGACAGCCCTTGACACTAGAGAAGATTCATAAGAGACATTTTTACTCTTTTCTTGTATAGTTTTTATCCACACGTTCATCCCACTTGTGATGTGCCAAGCGAATAATTTTGATTGATTCAACATAAACAGATTTGGAATGAGAGAATCCTATGATACTCGAGACTCTCATTCAACATGCATAGAAATGAATTATTATTATAAATTCAGTATGTTGCCTTTAAAAGAGAGAGTATAAAGATACCCTTACTGTTTGAGTAGATCTCTACACTCTCGAGAAGACAAAATCGAGCGTTATCTGTTTAAGCTTGCAAAACAATTACATTTGTAAAATTAATCAGCCATGTACACACATATTTAGAAACTATAGCGTAATCCTAAAATACCTTGAAGAGCATTCTTAATCTTATGTCCTTTTAGATAATGTGCTTCCGCATAAAGTGTTAGTTTATCATTGACCGAACCGTTTAAACCAATTCCCAATTTACCCGCACTGCCTGATAAATCTGTAATAAATTTATACTGGTTATTAATTGTCGTATAATTATTATTTATATTCTCACGCAACCAAGCTGCCATAATGTAAGCTGTTAATGAAGTTTCTGAATTCACAAAAAATTCATGTCCTGCAGTCAATCCAACTTCACTGCGGAATGAAGTTAATGGGCTTAGATCACCTATCATTTCATTGGAAAGTTTTATTCTTTTACCTTCAACCTGCAAACCTGTTAGCTTGATATAAGGCTGCATCCAAGTATTCTGTGCCGGTTCAAAATAACAGCCAATCTCAAATGATCCACCTATCGCCCACTGATTGTAATGACTTTGAATAGCTAATTTATTCGTTGATATGGCTTTTAAATTATCTCGGTAATAATTATATTTCAAAACACCATCCATATACCATCCACGATGATCAAAATAAGTTGCGTAAGTTCCAATGCTATAAGAGCTCAGATCACTATCACCACCTCGTGCATGAGAAACACGTGCTTGATCATAACTCCCAAAACCACCAACATACAACTCTCCATGCCTTAATTCACTCAACTGATCAGCACCAAAGACTAAACCTGTCTGCCCAAGCTTAAAGTGTGTATGGCCTGTCGCAACACGTTCTCTGCTCTTAATCCCATAAGTCCATAGTTCGATATCTTTCTTATTTCTGTCCCAAATTTTTCTACCATTCCGTACAACTTGCAACTCATTATTAAAAATAAGTCCAGGGACTACGGACAACGTTAACACTGCATCTGTAGAGGGGGTTGTTGATGTTTCACCAGGAAAAAAAGGATCTGTCGGATCTGGAATAGAGGTTTCTGGCCCACTGAGGCGGTCTGCCGATAAAAACCACACTTTTCCATTTTCATCCTTTCTTTCTTTCAATCCATACATATAAGTTCCACCATCAATGGCGTTAATTTTTTCACCCTTAAGATCTGTCAGCGTAAAATGCGCTCCACCACTTTTATCCGTAATTAAATCAAGTTTATTTGAAAAAGGATCCGTGATTTCAACTCCAGAATCAGCGACACTTATTGTATGTTTCCCAAAGCCTTTCTCAACCAAGAGATAATCACCACGGTTATGGGCAATCGTAGTATTGAATGCGAAATGTAAATTTCCTGAAAGATTATTCACATGAAGCTGAGAATAATATGGATCAGAACCTGTAAATGAAAAAATAACACTCCCTTCACCACTTAATTTTTGTATCAAAGAACTTTTTCCATCAAATCCATCAGTAACAGAGTACAGTTTTGTATCTTTTCCATTTAAAATAATATCTTCTACTGTGGTGCGTTGTTGATCATTCCCAGCATAAAGATGGATCTGCCCAGAATGGTTTACCTGTGTCTTGCCTTCTAATGTTGCTCCAGCATGCACCCATGATTTTGTTTGATCATTCATTGTGAGATTTTTTACAGATCCATCAGTATCTATTTCCTGAATAGCACTCTCATTTAAAGTGACTCCAATAGCCTGACCGCCTTTTAAGATACGTTGTTTACCACCACCAAAAACTTCTGTGTCAAATGCAAAACCACCATTTTTTGCACTTTGAGACTTTTTTCCAACCTCTTGGACACCCCCTCGCATAACTTTCGTATTCCAAACTTTTCCGCCATCATATACTTTTTGTTGGCCTAGTGTTTCATCTTGACCATAAATGACAGTATGAGAAGCACTACTGCCTTTAATCTCTCCTCCAATATCCCCCTCACCGAAAACAAGCTGCTCACCACCATAAATTTTAGTCCCTTCTACTTTTCCTCCATTTCCAACACTTTGGTGTCCGCCTTCTTCAACAACAGCATTTTTCGAAAAACCTTGTTTTCCCTTCAAAGCCTGAACATTTTCAATTCCACCATGTTCAATTTTACTATTCTCACTGAGTCCTCCTGCATACACATAAAGCTCTGCACCATTCCTTACAGTGTTATTAATGGATCGCCCTGGACTATCAATCTCGCCATCATTTGAAATGTATGCTTTACCTTCATTATCAAGGATATAATTTTCTAGCAATGCCCCATTTTTAATGGAGATAAGCTCAGGTTTTTTAAGAAACGCAGTATTTTGTTTTTGTGTATTATATCCAATATTGTCACGATGACTGCTGTCAAACTCCTGTTGACTCATAAACACTCTAGCACCCTTATCCATAATAAAATCGCTAGGCTTTTTTAAAAAGCCTAATTCATTGCGCGTTCTTACCATGACATCATTAGAGGCTCCAAGTATGCATCTTGCTGATTTCATATCCTCATTGTATTGATCGTGAAATACTTTATCATTTTCATAACTTGAAGATTGACAAAAAAGCGGTGCCCCCCCCTCATTTGCAGCAGCAGCTTGCACAAAACAGCTGCTCAACATGAGTATCCAAAAATTTCGTTTCCATTTATATTGTAGAGCCATATCCTCCCCCCTTCACGCCTGCATAGACACTAAACGTAATTAGCTCTACAAAACATATTTTCAACCTTAGATTGCAATAATCCTTCTTAAAAATCCCCCTTATCTCATAAAAAACCGTTCTTTATAGTTTTTAAATATTTTTTTGATCAAGAATATAAGAGCGCTTTTATAGTGCTTCTTTAGCATTTTCTCGGAGTTTTCTTATCAAAGATAAAAAGTAATGGATAATCAAGTATATAAGGGTATACAGTTTATCATGAACAACGAAGCTGCGTGCTCTGAAAAATTGTTCTCTGAACCTTTAATTAAAGACCTTTAAAACAATCATATATGTAAAGATAACTAAAAAATAACCATATACTTAGAAACTATAGCGTACACCTATAATTCCCTGAAGGGACTGTTTTGTTTTACGCCCTTTAATATAATGGGCCTCACCATATAACTTTAACTTCTCACTCACTAAACTGCTTAAACCTATTCCTAACTTACCTGCATTCCCCGATAAGTCCGTGGTAAATGAATGCCGTTGATTAATTAACGTTTGATTGTCATCTTTATTCTCACGCAACCATGCTGCTGTAATATACGCAAATGATGAAGAATCCATGCGAGAACCAAATTCATATCCTAAAGATAAGCCAACCTCACTGCGTAATGAAGTAAATGGACGCATGTCACCTGTCATGTCATTCGATAACTTGATTTCTTTACCCTCAACTTGCAACCATGTAAATTGTCCATAAGGCTGAAGCCAACTGCTCTGTGACGTCTTAAGTCGATAACCTACTTCAAAGGAAGTTCCCAATGCCCTTTGTGTATAACTGCCTTCAATCCCTAAACCATTCGTTGAAACGGCTTTTAGAGTATTTTGATAATGATTGTATTTTAAAATACCATCGAGATACCATCCACTATGATCCAAATAAGTGACATAAGCGCCAATACCATAAGTATTGATACCACTGATCCCACCCCGTGCATGCGCAACACGGGCATGATCATAACTACCAAAACCACCTATATAAAACTCTCCATTTTCCCATTCGCTTAAACCATTGATCCCTAAAACGATACCGGTCTGATCTAACTTAAAATCTATATGCTCTGCAGCAACACTCTCTTTAGATTTAATCGCATAGGTCCATAAAGCTGCATTCTTTTTACTTTTATCTAGAATCCCTCTTCCCGCACGCACTGTTTGCATTTCGTTGTGAAACACCATCGCTGGAGCTACAGACATAGACAATACCGCATCTGTAGAGGGAGTAGTCAAAAAGTGAGAAACTGAAAGCGTCTCACTCAATTGTGGAGAAGGCTGTTCTTTATGAACTGGACGCACAATCATCTGATCGGCTAAAGAGTGAGAAGATTCTGAAACAGCAGTTTGTTGCTCTTCAGCAGAAAGAGGATGAGAACTCGCTGGACCTGAGACTTCAATAACGTGACTTCCAAGAGAGGAAACAGTTGGAGATACAAAAGCTGGAGATCTTTGACTCAAGTTTTGGCGGTTTTTTCTTCGACGTAGCAATTTAATAACATGCGCTTGTGGTGCTGCAATCGTTGAAAGAGAAGAAACTGATTGATTTTGATTTAAATGCCGCACAGATCTGCTTCTACTACGTGGTAAACTGTTGAGAAATGAAACATTATCAATAAATACTGCAGATAAATACCAAACTTTTTCACCCCCATCCTCATCAATTCTCTGTTTTAAACCATACGTATAGGTTCCGCCATCAATAGTTTTAACATTTGCACCAGAAAAGCTTCTCAGGGTAAAATGTGCGCCACCACTTTGATCAAAAATTAAATCAAGTTCTGTTGAAGAAGGATCAACAATTTCAATACCGGAATCTAAAATACTTATTGTATGAAAACCACTCCCATTCTCAATAAAGAGGTAATCACCTTTTTCTTCTGCAAGGCTGACATTAAAGTTAAAATGTAGACTCCCTGCTAGATTATCAATGTAAAGCTGAGAGTAATATAAATCATCTTCAAAAGAGGTAAAAATGACTTTTCCTACACCGCTTAACTGCTGAATGCGTGTACTTTTGTCGTCAAACCCACGAGCAACGGAGTATAATTGAGCGTCTTCTCCGTTTAATTCAATGTTTTCTACTATAGTTTGTTGACCATCGTCTCCAGCATCAAGATAGAGCCCACCAAAATCCTGAACTTTTATTTCTCCTCCTAATATTGCACCAAGAGAAATCCATGAATTAGCATTACCTTCAATCGTTAGATTCTTTACAATTCCACCTGCATAGACTTCTTGAACACCACCAGTGCGTAAAATGACTGTATTTGCTTCACCTCCTGCTAAAACACGCTGCACACCCTCTGAAAAGATTTCAGCATTTACAGCTAAACCGCCGGCTTTTTCCGCAAAATTATCATCATTAGGAAACCACTTAGCAAGAGTTTGTATTCCTCCACTCATCACTTTTGTTCTGACAACCATTCCATCATCGTATACATTCTGCTGTCCCAGTGTGTCACCTTGACCATAAATTGTCGTATCATAAGCACTGCTCCCAACAATTCCACCGTCCACATACCCATCTCCAAAAACAAGCTGCTCCCCACCATAAATTTCAGCTCTCAATGCGGTTCCTCCTCCCTCCACTTTTTGTTTTCCACCCTCGTAAATAATCGTAGATTCTGAGATCCCCTGTTCCCCTACAATCTCAGTACCACCATTTTCAATGGTTGTATTTTTACTGAAACCACCAGCTTCAACATAAAGTCTTCCTGATCCCTGAATTGTATTATTAATAGACTTCTTAAGAACACCTTGCTCTCCATCATCAGAGACATAAACTACGTTATCATCACCGAGCAAAGAGCTTTGTAGAATTCCTCCTCCTTCCCCAATGCTGTAATGAATTACATCAGAGATACTAAAATCTTTTGACGATGTCATATTTTCTTCTTTTTCAGGAAGCTTATCTATAGGCGACTCCACATGAGGTGAAGGAATTACAGGAGCAGAAGTTATTTGTGATGTAGCCAAAGACCAAGTCTTTCCCCCATTATCATCTTTTGTCTTTAAGCCATACATGTAGGCTCCACCATCAATCGTACTCGTCTCTTCACCAGAAAAATCTGTCAGAGTAAAATGCGCATTTCCGCTTTGAACATGAATTAAATCAAGCTCCAAAATTAAGTTCTGATTTTGTAGAAGAGAATTGGTCATTTCAACACCAGAATCGATAACGCTGATGGTGTGATGACCTGCTCCTTGTTTTATCAGAAGATAATCACCACGCTGTTCTGCAAAATTAGTATGCAACCTAAAATGTAAACTCCCTGAAAGATCATTGATCTCAAGTTTGGAGTAATGTGGATTAAACACGGTAGAAGTAAAAATAACACGACCATTCCCACTCAGATTCTCAATCAAAGAACTTTCACCATCCATCTTGGAAGCAATCGCGTACAATTTTGTATCTCTGCCATTTAAAACAATTTTTTCTACTTCAGTACGAGACTGCTCTGCACCAGCATAAAGATAAATCCGTCCAGAATCATTAACCGTTGTCTTTCCTTCCAATGTTGCGCCATGATGTAACCACGATTGTGCTTGATCCTTAATGGTTAAATCTTTTACATAACCTCCTAAATCTATTGCCTGAAAAGCAGTCCCGTCTAAAAGAACGCCAATCGCGATTCCTCCCGCTAAAACATGTTGCTGTCCACCAGAAAAGACCTTCGTATCAAATGCAAAACTGCTATAATCGTTTAGATCCTCTTCTACATAAAGATTTTGTATCCCTCCTTCCATGATCTTTGTGTTAAAAACCTCTCCATCATCGTACACATTCTGGTATCCTAGCACTCCATTCTCACCAGAAACGATAGTGTCATAAGCGCTGCTTCTTACCATCTCACCTTTGATATCAGACTTTCCTGAAACAAACTGCTCACCACCGTAAATTTTAGCCCCTTCAGCTTTTCCCCCCTCTTTAACCTTTTGTTGCCCACCTTTATGAACAATAGTATCCTGTGAAAGACCCTGTGTTTTAATAAGCTCAGAGCCACCTCTTTGAATTGTCGTATACAAGCTAAAACCACCGCTATAAACGGAAAGCTTTCCACCATCTTTAACTGTATTACTAATTGAAGTTTCTCCATTGCTATCAACTTCCTTGCTACTCGTGTCAAAGCTAGGATCTGCAATAGAAACAGTTGTTCCTTGATCAATTGTGAGTTCTGTAAGTAAATCACTTGATGAACCAGTATATGGTTTCAATACACTATCAAAAACTTGAGAAGTTGTCTCATCAATGGTGTGGTTTGCATCTAAGTACCAAATTTTACCAGTACCCTTATTGTTTCTATGTTTCAAACTGTACCGATAGGTTCCGGCATCAATAGCTCTGATTTTTTCACCAAAAGTGCTTGTTAGAGTAAAATGAGCGTTTCCACTATGATCAGAAATTAATTTAAGCTTTTTGTAAGAAGAATTTGTAATTTCACGCCCAGAATCAGCCACACTTATTGTGTGAGAACCAGAGCCCCTTTTTTTAATCACAAGATAATCACTAAGATGCTTGGAAAAGTTGACATTAAAATCAAAATGTAAAGAACCTGAAAGATCATCTATATTAAGTTGAGAATAATGCTTATCAGCCCCAGAAGATGTAAAAATAACTCTACCACTTCCCGTTAAATTCTGGACATTAACCTGAGATTTTTTACCATTATCTTCAACAGCAATAATGTATAGTTTGGTATCTTCTCCATTTAAATTAAGATTTTCTACTTCCGTAACAGCTTCACCATTTCCAGCATAGAGATAGAGGTTGCCAAAATCATTAACATTTGTATCCTTATCTAATATTGCACCAGCAAAAACCCATGACCTTGCTTGATGATTAATTGTTAGATTATCCGCATATCCAGAATCATATATATTCTGAATAGCTCTATCGTATAAAGTAACTTCACTCGCATTCCCTCCTGCAAAGATATTCTGCGCACCATTTTTAAAAAGTTCTGTACTAAGTGCAAAAGCCCCCTCATTAATTGTAAAATCTTCACCCTCTATATCAGTATCTTCTGCAAAGCCGTTATTAGAATTCTCTTTACCATCAAGATTCTGGACACCGCCTCTCATAATCTTTGTGTCAACAGCCATCCCCCCACTATAGACACTTTGTAGTCCTAGCATTCCATTTTCAGCATAAATTTCGGTGTTATAAGCACTACTTGCCTTATCTTTACGCAACAAACCAGATCCAAGACTTCCCTTACCAAAAATAATCTGCTCGCCACCATAAATTTTAGCACCTTCTGCATTTGCACCACTCTCAACAATTTGTTTCCCCCCTTTTTTAACAGTAGCATATTCTGAAATGCTCAAGTTTTGGACAAACTCAATCCCACCATGCTCAATTGTCGTATCCCTGCTAACACTTGCTGCATCAATGTAAAGTTTTCCACCCTCCTGAACCGTATTATTGATAGAATATCCAGCGTCTTCATAATTAAAGCTATTTACTTTTTTACCAGAGCCCTCAGAATCACGGTCAGTAATATAAACGGCAATATCATCATAAATTATTGAATTTGTGAGTACTTCAAAGAATAGGTTTTCTAATCTCTTCCTTTCCTCTTCTGAAGGATTACTTCCTTCTGCTCTCTGTTTATTCTCTATCCTTTTTGATCCCCCCTTTTTTTCTTTTAATCCTCTCACTTCCAATAACAACTTTCTTGTCTCTTCTAGATGTTCACTGATACTTACTGGTGTTAATAACTTTTCTCTTGGTGTAGCTACTTCATCTGCACTCGCAATCTTAACAAAAAAACCACTGGTCATTAATGCATAAAAACTTAATTTCATTTTGCGGTGCATTATTCACACTCCATAATTTCAAATTTAAATTCCCCCCATTTAGAAAAAAAGTGCATAGACCAAAACAACACAACGTAATTGCTCAACCTCATGTCTTTTAAGATAGCAAATCATTCGATGGATTAAGCTCTGATAGACGAAATATACACCTTGTGTTTTAAAATGTATGCACAACTAAAAGATTTAATTTTCTTTAGATACGCTTTAAAAGTGTTATAATTACATGCATGAAAAATTTTTTAATATTTTGAAACACTAAACACTGATCTACGAATAAGATTGATCCCTTAATAGATAAAAATGGCATTAAACTTTAAAGGAAACAGCAATGTGAATGAGAGCTGCGTTTATAGCCACCTATTGCCATCTTCTACAGCATTTAAAGCAGCATCTTTATTTTATTCATTTTAGATAATATATAGAACACTTATTCATACTCATCAGTCCATAATCATTGTTCTAATATATAACGAAGTGTCATAATATTGACTCGACACTGATTTGAAATTTCTATAGTTATAGTCAGTTAACTCGTTATTTGATTTGTCATATACTGAAAGGGACATTCTATTCATGTCTATAAACTCAGAAATGAAAGCTACAAGCAACAGAAACTCCCCTCGTCGAATTTTATTTGCAAGCCTTATTGGACCAACAATTGAATTCTTCGATTTCTATGTCTTTGGCACTGCCGCAGCTCTTATATTTCCTCATGTGTTTTTTCCAACACAAAATGATCAGACTGCCATTTTACAATCTTTCCTAATATTTGGAGCAGCCTTTTTTGCCCGCCCTTTTGGATCAGTTGTTTTTGGACATTTTGGGGATAAAATTGGAAGAAAAGCAACACTTATTGCTTCTCTTCTCACAATGGGTCTTTCAACAGTCATTATTGGTTTTCTTCCTACTTATGAAATAGCAGGGTGGTTTGCCCCTTTCCTCTTAACCTTGTGCCGTATTGGACAGGGAATGGGATTAGGAGGAGAATGGGGAGGCGCTGTTTTGCTCGCAACAGAAAATGCCCCTCCAGAAAAGCGCGGCTGGTATGCGATGTTCCCCCAATTAGGCGTTTCAATAGGTTTGTTTTTATCTATTGCTGTTTATTTAGCTCTGTTGCATTTCCTTGATCGTGCGGAACTTTTAGCTTGGGGATGGCGTATTCCTTTTATTGCTTCAGTTGTTTTTATGATTATAGGGTTATGGGTCCGTCTTTCAATTAATGAAACTGTTCAATTCAAAAAAACTCTTGAAAGTAAAGAACATGTCAAAGTTCCTATCATAGATGTCTTTTTAAAATGTCCACGAATCCTATTTCTTGGAATATTCTCTGGTATGGCAACTTTTGTTTTGTTTTACTTGGTTACTACATATTTGTTAAGCTATTCAACAAACCATCTGCAATTGCCATTTCATCAAGCTCTTCAAATCGAAATTGTCGGTGCTATTTTTTGTGGGATTTTTACTGTCATCACTGGAAAACTCGCTGACCGTATTAGACGTAGAACTTTGATGATTTGGATTACGATCATCACCGGTATTTATTCTTTCGCAATTCCTTATTTCTTAAATTCTGGAGTTATAGGAGTTCTTGCAATGTCTGTCATCGGTTTGTCTCTCATGGGAATGATATACAGTCCTCTTGGTGCTGTTTTGGCTTCACCATACCCAACAGCAATTCGATATACCGGTTCTTCTATCACTTTCAATTTATCTGCTATCATAGGAGCTTCTCTCGCGCCTTATATTGCAGAATATCTGGTGCAACATTTCGATACATCTTATATCGGTTATTATTTGCTTCTTGCTTCTTTTATTTCACTGATTTGCTTCGTCGGATTTACAGATGATGAAATATCCAACTAAAATATAATAACGAAGAATAAAATAAGGACTGGCGGCAAAAATGCTGCCAGTTTTGTTTTTAAAGATAGGGGTTGAGGTATTTTCCACCACAATATTCCCGCAAACAATGCACTCAAAAAGAAAAATAAAAAATCTGCAATATTACTGATATAAGCAACAGCAAACATTTTTGATAAGATATGCGTTGTCCCCAACCACGAAACGCAAAAGAAAGCCAACATCACAGCCCATAAAACAAGCAAAATTCGATCAATAATCATCATCATGGCGTTTCATTTTTTTAATTATAGTCCATATCTTTAGCATGCCTAAAAGAAAAATCACAATAAAAACCCAACGCCCTCCCCCTGATCCTTCCGCAATAAAAAGTTCTGGATTTACTATTCCCACCAATCCTATAAAAATCAGAATAACAGATACGAGACGCATTAAACCTGTTTTTCCCAGCGACGATCTTCAGTCTGTTGCCAATACGTTAAATTATGATTTTCCATTTTATATTTCTTCCACTGTGCACGAACGAGATTCAACTGCTCTTCACTTCTACCATCAAATATCACGACAAGCCGTTGATAAGCATCAATGTCCGAACAAACCGCTCCCTCTATGAGAAAACGAATCTTTGAATTATTTGGATTTTCTTGTCCTGTCGTAAGAAATACAGGCTGAAAGTTTGAATATTGATCACACTCAGTTCCATGTCCAATAAATGATTCATCAGCATAAACCCATAAATGTATATCTATAGAATCGCGTTGCTCTTTACTCACACATTGTATTGTTACTTTACCAAAATGAGCCACTGCACGCTCCACAAGCGTCGGCAAAATATCTTTCAGCGTTGACTGCGTCAAATGATAGAATAAAATATCCAACCTCTTAAGCCCTCATCACTTTTTATAAAAAAGCTAACATCTTTTTTTAAAAACCTTCTATATCCCTAATACAAAGGAAACGGTTCAAGATATAAATCTCTTTTGGTTAAGCTGCATTCTTTTTTCGCACATGTCTTTAAAAGACAAAAATTTTTATTTTCAACGTTAATAAAAAAGTTTTTTAAGTTATTTTCTAAATTCTTCTAGATTCTTTGTAGACTATAGTTGAAAATAAAATATAATGTACGGAAAATTTAAAGAGGACCTCATAGAAAATTTTATATTATTTATTTGGTAAAAATATCCAATTCATGAAAGGATATTTTTTCGAACTTTATTACATTTTAACCGAAAGCAGTAAATATTTGCTATCGAATTAAAGACTGAGGATTTTTCCCAATTTATGCGTATTATTGAGTTCTACATCCTGAAACGTGTCCTTGTTTTGTTTAGTTCTGTCATGATTGCAGCAGTGGGCGTTAGTTGGACTATACAAATTCTTGCACGGATAAACTTTCTCACAACAAGTAAACAAACACTCCTCACAGTCTTACAATTTTCACTCTCATTGGTCCCTTCTGTTATTTTTCTTGTCATTCCATTTGCATTAGTGATCGCAGTTACAACTATCCTCTCAGCAATGCATCAAGACTCAGAACTTGCTGTCATCAATGCCTCTGGTTTTCCTAAAAGTACTGTTTGGAAACCTATCCTTCTTCTTGCTATTGTTGCATCCTGTATCTCCTTTTCTATAGCTAATTTTGTTGTTCCTCAAGCGCGTCTTCATATGCGACAAATGCTAGCAAGTGCTCATTTTGATCTTATTAATCTATTCATTAGTGAAGGGAGCTTTCAAAAACTTGCCAATAACCTTTACATAGAAATTGGAGAACGAAATCCAAATGGAACACTTGAACGCCTTTTCATTGCCGACCAACGTGATCCTACGACTGATCTTTTTTATTATGCAACAGACGCATCCATTGTGAGCAATAAAAATGGCAGTTTTCTGGTTCTCAATAACGGTGAAATAGAAAGAGTTAACCATCAAAATAACAGCGTTTCAATCGTTCAATTTAGCTCATACACCTTTAGCCTAGGGGAGTTTATCCCCAGTGATAAAACACCTACTCTTTATCCAAAAGATCGGTCTCTTTCTTATTTACAAAACCCTGATCCACAAGATCCCTACTATCAACGAAAACCACTCCAATATAAAGCTGAATTTCACCGCAGGTTAACACAATGGCTCTACCCTATTGTTTTTTCACTTATTGCATTAGCAGCGGCAGGGGATGTACGCTCCCATCGACAAGCTCGTCATTCCGCAAATGTCTCGGCAATTGCCCTTTCTTTTCTAGTGTATTGGATAGGATATTTTTTCGCAGAAAAAGCAAAAAGCGATCTTGCATATGTTCCTCTCCTTTATATTATACCCATAGGAACAAGTGCATTTGTCTTTTTTATGCTTTTAACGAATCATAAAATTGGGCTTCCCACAAAAGTTAATGAGATACTTCAAATCGCTTTTCAAAAAATAATAAACAAATTTGAACATCGAAAATCTCAAGATTCCTCGGATAAAATATCATGATTGGGTGGACACTTGGACGATATTTTTTTACACGTTATCTTAAAATAACTTGTTATTTCTGGGGAAGCATTTTTATTCTTGCTCTTTTAATCGATTTCACAGAGAATTCCGGTAGGCTATCTTCCCTTCCGCATTATACAGCAAAAGATGCATTTTTCCTCTCTGTTTTACGCATCCCTTTTATCATGCAACAACTTATCCCTTTCATTGCACTCTTTTCTGCAATGGCTACACTTATCTCGCTCAACAAAAAACTTGAACTTGTGGTGACGCGTTCAATCGGTGTTTCTGCATGGCAATTTCTTATGCCAGCTTGTTTTGGAGCTTTTCTTTTGGGATTATTTTCAATTCTTCTCATTAATCCACTTGCTGCATGGGGATTTTCTCAAGCAGAAAAAAAGATGACTGAATGGCGCAATCACAATGTACTAACACCTCTTCACAATACAAGTATCCACTGGTTAACACAACGTACAAATTTAGGCAGAACAACCATTGGTGCCAAATCTATCACCGATCAAGGACTTTCTCTTCTCGATGCAACCTTTGTACAATACAATGACAATGCAACCGTCAAAAATTGGATTAACGCCCCAAAAGCAACCTTGACTAATGGATTTTGGCTATTAACAAATGGAACAATCTATAAAATAGGGCATCCTCCTGAAAAATTTACCGTGTTGCAAATAAAAACCAATCTAAAACCTGAATTTTTAACGGAACGTTTAGTGAATCCCGCAACTATTCCATTTTACCAATTGCCAAAAAAAATTATGATTGCACGTTCATTTGGCTATTCTGCTCATAATTTTGATATGTATTTCCAATTTTTGATTGCATTACCGGCATTGCTTGTGGCAATGACCCTCATTGCAGCAACTGTATCTTTAAATTTTACACGTTTTGGGCAATCTAGAATGTTGATTCTTGGTGGCGTAATAGCTGGGTTTATGCTTTATGTTATTTCCGTACTTGTTCAAGCTTTTGGTAATGCTGGATATATTCCACCAATTATTGCAGCTTGGACACCCGTTGTTATTGCGTTATTCTTAGGAATCTCTTTTTTACTTCATAAAGAGGATGGCTAAGTGAAAGCATTAACACTTAAAAAAACTATTTTAACAAAATTAAGTGCTCTCGCTTTTAAAAGTGTTATGGGGGTTATGTTAGGAGGTGCTTTGTCTTATTGTGCGCACGCTCAAAGCCTTCTATCTCCTTCTCAAAGTCGCATTCAAAATCCGGAACCTCCTCTTTTGCTCTCTGCGGATGAACTCATCTACAATCGTGATGAAAACACTGTTTCTGCACACGGTAATGTTCAAATCGAATATGATGGCAATAAAGTTGTCGCTCAAAAAATTATTTACAATCAAAAAACAGGACGGCTTATAGCACAAGGGAACGTTGAAATTACTCAAAAGGATGGTAATAAAATTTATTCCAACCAAATTGATATGACCAAAGATCTTGGCGAGGGTTTTGTAAACGCCTTACGTATTGATACAGCCAACAATGTTCACTTTTCAGCCCAAAATGCTACACGCAAACACAACCACATAACAGTCTTTGAAAATGCAACCTATACAGCCTGTGAACCTTGCTCTTATAAACCAGATCGAGACGTCCTATGGAAAATTAAAGCAAGAAAGATCATATGGAATAATAGCATCAAAAAAATTCGGTTTGAAAATAGCAGTTTTGAAGTTTTTGGTGTACCGATTATAAAATTTCCAAATTTTGAGATCTATGATCCAACTGTCAAGCGTGCTAGCGGTCTGCTTACTCCTCATTTTTTTTATACTGATTATCTCGGTATGGGGATAAAGAATTCTTATTTCTGGAATCTCGCCCCCCATTATGATTTTACCCTTTCTTCCACCATTTATACCCAACAGGGGCTTTTAACCGAAGGGGAATGGCGTCAGCGTTTAAAAACAGGACGTTATAACATTCGCTTTGCTCATATATATCAAATGAAACCGCATAGATTTGATAATGATACGATTGATGCCCAACATAAAAACCGCTATATGCTGGCAACAAAGGGGGATTTTCGTATTAATTCACACTGGACTTATGGATGGGATATTCTTGCACAATCAGATCGGCATTTTAGTCGTGCCTATAAAATTGAAAACTATAACAATCCTACACAACTTTCTCAGGTCTATCTGAATGGTCTTGCAGGAAAAAATTATTTTGATATGCGTTTTTATCATTTTAAAGTTCAAGATTCAATATTGAATGATCCTCATTATGAACGTCACTCTCGGCAAGCGTGGGTCTTACCACACATCGATTATTTTTTCACACCAGATGAACCCATTTATAATGGAGAGCTCACCTTCCATAGTAATATGCAATCAGTTTATCGTCGCCATGCTGACTTCAGTTCACCCGACCAGAACGGAAACCCTCTCAACATAGTAAGACTTTCTGGTATGGCTGGAAATAGTTTGCGTTTAACAAACGAGCTTCAGTGGAAAAAGCGCTTCAACACGCACAACGGACTCATCTTAACCCCTCTTCTCTCTCTACGAGCTGATATCATTACAACTAATGCAAGCGAAAATCACACAGATTCTATAGAAAACAATGTGTTATCAGAAGTTCGTGGTTCAGCAATTCGTGGCATGGCAACAGCAGGGCTGGAACTACGCTATCCCTTTCTCATTACAGCTGATCATTCTACACATATCATAGAACCAACCGCACAAATTTTCATACGCAATAATGAACAATATATCGGACAAATTCCTAATGAAGATGCTCAAAGCTTTGTATTTGATGCAACCACTCTCTTTCAACGGGATAAATTTTCTGGTTATGATCGTGTAGAAGGCGGCACAAGAGCCAATATAGGTTTAAGATATTCTGGAAGTTTTAATGACAATTGGTCTCTTTATGGTCTCATTGGACAATCCTTTCATCTGGCAGGAAAAAATTCTTTTGCAGAAAAAGACTTTGTTAATGTAGGTATCCATTCTGGCTTAGAGGAAAAACGTTCAGACTATGTTGCACTGTTTGGTGCAACCCATAAAAGTGGTTTTTCCTTAGAAACGCGTGGACGCTTTGACAAAAAAACAGGAAAAATCCGCCGTAGTGAAATCGAAGCATCACAAAAATGGCAAAATTTTTGGGCGGCTCTACAATATGCCTATATCGCAAAGCAACCAGATTATGAATATTCTCAAGAGCGCCAAGAAATTTCTTTTCAAACAGGACTTAAATTAGCAGATTATTGGTCTATTAATAGCAACGCCGGTTATGATTTAGTATCTGGTACATTTATAAAGCGAGGAATTAGCTTGAATTATACAGATGAATGTTTCGGGCTAACATTCGGTTATCAACAGGTAACGAATCCAGGGAGAAAAGCACCCTTGCAAAACTTTAATTTTTCTCTTTCATTGCGTACAATTGCAGATATAGGAAAAAAGATAGATTAATTTATAAAGGGAATGTATCAGTCATTTAACTTATCATTGTTTTTATGAAAGAAAGCGTGTATTTTAAGTTGTTGATGAGAATTAATAAACAATGCGAAAGCCTATTTACATGAATAAATTAAAAAAGCGTTTTCTTGCTTTATTTTATATTGCGTCTTTGAGCGTAAGCAGCCTGCTCATAAATGGATTTTTGATTCCGGCAGTCTTTGCGCAGACTTCTATTGTTGTTACAGTTAATGGAAACCCCATCACAAATTATGATATACAAAGACGCCTTGCTTTTCTCAGGCTACAACAAAAGCAAGGCAATTTGGTGGCACAGGCTAAAAAAGAGCTGATTGACGAAAAGCTAAAAAATATTGAAATAAAACGTCTTAATATTGAAGTAAGCAATGATGAAGTTGATAGAGCTTTTGAGAATTTTGCGACACAAAATAATATGACGATTGATCAGCTCAACCAGATTCTGATCCAAACTGAGATCACTGTGCAACACTTCAAAGATTACATCCGTGGACAAATAGGATGGGGGCGTCTTGTTAGCGCACGCTATCAAGCTGAAACAGGTATGATTAGCGAACAAGAAGCTGTACGCAGAATATTAAAAAATGGTGGTGTCAAACCTTCAACAAACGAATATACATTACAGCGAATTGTTTTTGTCATTCCTGCACATCGTCGTTCAGAGATCTTCGAAAAACGTCAAAGAGAAGCAAGTAATTTTCGCGCACATTTCCGTGGATGTGCCAATGCTCACAATCAAGCAAGAGGTATTTTAGACGTTACTATCCGCCACTTAGGAAAGTTTCTGGAGCCACAACTTCCTAATGCATGGGAACAAGCTATTCTTGAAACGCCTGCTGGAAAAATGACAAAATTACAAGAAACATCTGATGGAATCGAAGCAATTGCTGTCTGCAAAATAAAAAGAGTTTCTGATGATTATGTCGCTCGACTGATATTTTCTCTTCAAGATAGTAAAAAAAGAAGCCCGCAAAAACTTGAAGAATTAAGCGACAAATATTTAGGAGAACTGCGGCGAGGGGCACGCATTCAAAATTCATAATGGCTGCTCTTATTGTTAGCGGTGGTGATCCTGCCGGAATTGGTCCTGAAATAGTACTAAAAACGTGGAATTTGCGTGTTACGCGCCAAATTCCACCTTTTGTACTTCTTGCTGATCCAGATGTTATTCGTTCGCGCGCTCGTTTTTTACAGATTGATGTTGAGGTGCAATCTGTTTTAATCAATAATCCTGCAAAAAATTTTCAAAATGCTCTTCCTATCATCCCGTTAAAAAACAAACAAAGTGATCAATTAGGTATACCTTCATCGAATAATGCTGCTGGAATTATTGAAGCAATTAAACGCTGTGTTCAATTGATTCAAAGGGGCCATGCATGTGCACTTATCACTTGTCCTATTGCAAAAAAGAATCTTTATGATGCCGGTTTTCAATTTCCAGGTCATACAGAATTTTTAGCCGATTTAGCCCATAAAGCTTTTCATAAATGTTATCATCCCGTTATGATGTTAGCAGGACCCCGATTAAAAACAGTACCAATAACTGTTCATATTCCATTTAAAAATGTTCCTTCGCAGCTTACCCGTGATTTAATTATTCAAACGGTACTTATTACTGAATGTGACTTAAAAACACGTTTTAAAATAACGTCACCCCGACTAGCTGTTGCTGGTCTTAATCCTCATGCTGGAGAAGGAGGTGCAATGGGAAAAGAAGATATTGAAGTTATCACTCCTGCTATTGAATATCTTAAAAAGAAAGGACTCAATATTACAGGCCCGCTGCCTGCCGACACAATGTTCCATGAATGCGCAAGAAAGGCATATGACGCTGCCATTTGTATGTATCATGATCAAGCCCTTATCCCTGTTAAGACATTAGACTTTGATAGCACTGTTAATGTCACATTAGGTCTACCTTTTATTCGCACATCTCCAGATCACGGAACTGCTTTTGACATTGCTGATAAAGGGATAGCCTCTCCTGAAAGCTTTATTGCTGCTCTTAAACTTGCAAATCAACTTGCAAAAAATAGTTTAAACCCATGCCAATAGATAATCTCCCCCCTCTGCGTGAGGTCATTGATATATATGGATTACAAGCGCATAAATCCTTGGGGCAGAATTTTCTTTTTGATCTTAATTTAACATCTAAAATTGCTCATCAAGCAGGCAATATAGAAGGAAAACCTGTTCTTGAAATTGGTCCTGGTCCTGGAGGTCTCACACGTGCCTTGCTAGCAAAGGGTGCCATTGTAACAGCAATAGAACGCGATGAGCGCTGCATACCGGCTCTTTTAGAAATAGAAAAACATTATCCTCAAAAATTAAAAATTATTTGTAATGATGCACTGAAGCAAGACTTCTCAAAACTCTTTGAAACAAGCCCAGAAAAGCCTCGCATTATTGCAAATCTTCCTTATAATATTGGGACACAACTCTTACTAAATTGGCTTTTGACTGAACCATGGCCTCCTTTTTATGAATCAATGACATTGATGTTTCAACGTGAAGTTGCCAAACGGATTACAGCTAAACCTCAATCTGCTCACTATGGACGTCTTAGTGTCTTAACTGGCTGGCGTACCGCTGCTAAAATTGCTTTTGATGTGCCCCCTCAAGCCTTCATACCAATACCTAAAGTAACGTCTTCCGTTGTTCATATTATTCCGCGAACACAACCTCTTTCCTGCTCTGCACAAAAACTAAGTCTCGTCACAAAAACCGCCTTTGGGCAAAGACGAAAAATGCTTCGTCAAAATCTCAAAACACTTGGAGGTGAAGTGCTGTTAGAAAAAGCTGGAATTGATGGAACGCGCCGTGCTGAAACACTCTCGGTTTCCGAATTTGTAACTTTAGCGCATCTAGTGCTCTAAAAAATGCATTTTTTGTTATGCAACCTTTTTTAATCAAAACATGTATTGATTTTTTCAGCAATAAGCCCATCAACAAAAGAGCTAAGATAAGAACAGCGCTCGCGTTTTGCGGTTTCAGCTAAATAAATTGATTTAATAAAAGATAAAGACTGATCTAAATCTTCGTTAATCACAACATAATCATAAGAACGCCAATGCTTTAACTCCGTTCGTGCATTTTCCAATCGTAAATTGATGATATCTTGACTATCTTCTGCTCGACGATGTAAACGCGAAATAAGCTCTTTCATTGATGGTGGAAGGATAAACACAGATACAGTGTCTCCTAGCATCTTTTTTTGCAACTGCTCGGTACCTTGATAATCAATATCAAATAGCATATCACGGCCGGTATTCAATGCCTTTTCAACAGTTTCACGTAAAGTGCCATAATAATTCCCGTGAACTTCTGCCCATTCAATAAATTCATCTCTATCACGCTTATATTCAAACTCTTCCTTTGAAATAAAGTGATAATGCAGCCCATCTACTTCACTAGGACGCCTTTTCCTTGTGGTCATACTTACAGAAAGCTCTAATTGTCCATCTTTTAGAAGTAATCGAGAAATTGTTGATTTACCAGCACCTGAAGGTGAAGAGAGAATAAATAAAAAACCGCGGCGTTGATTTATTTTTATAGCACTCAATTTACTTTCAAAGACTGTCATTACATCACTCTACTTTATTCATAAATGTTTCTTCAAAATTTGAATTATACATTATCTCAACCTCTCCCCTAATCAATGTGTTTTCTTAGCAATTCTCAATGTTATTCTGCTCCTTTTTGAGATAAGGTATTAGAAGTATATTCACTTCTTTCTTAAATATTTTTATCCATACGCTAATCCCACTTGTGACAGACAAGAAAATGATTTTTTATCATTCTCATAAAAAGTTTAAATAGAAAAATTTTACTATATTTTGGATTCTCATTTACAATGAAAAAGATGCATTATCATTATAAATTCAATGTCTTGCCTTTAATTCTCGCCACTTGCGAACATTCATATTATGTTCTTCTAAAGTTCGAGAAAAAACATGTCCTCCTGAACCATCAGCAACAAAATAAAGTGCATCACTGCTTGGTGGATGTGCCACCGCTTTCAAAGAATCTCGCCCTGGATTTGCGATAGCCGTTGGGGGCAAACCATTAATTTTATAAGTATTATAGGGTGTTTCCTTCTCAAGATCTGAACGATAAATTGCACGACCGGATGGTTTTCCTTTTCCTCCGAAGAGACCATAAATTACTGTTGGATCCGATTGAAGACGCATATGCTTTGTAAGGCGGTTATAAAATACCGCAGCAACCATTGGTCTTTCTGCTGCAATTCCCGTTTCTTTCTCAACAATTGAGGCTAATATAACAAATTCATCAATTGATTTAATAGGTAAATTGGGTGAACGCGTAGCCCATATAGCATGAATTAATTTTGTCTGTCCTTCACGCAATCTGTTTACAATCTCTTTACGCGTTGTCCCCCGAATAAAACGAACAGTATCCGTCATTAAACAGCCTTCTGGAGGCAAAATTTTTGGAAGGTCTCCAATCAAAATTTCATTCGCAGCTAATCGATCGAAAACTTGCTGAACCGTTAAACCTTCAGGTACTGTAAATGTATACTCTATAGATTTTCCTTTCACAAGAATATCCATAATATCCTGCATCGAAGCATGAGCTGGAATTAAATATTCACCAGCCTTCAGATGCGTTGTTTTTTGGTGATAACCAACCCCATAAACAAAAATATCTGATGATCGAATGAAACCACGTTTTTCTAGCAATGAAGCAATTTCACGAATTCCGGTACCAGGATGGATAAGAACAATTTGTTCTTCCTCAATCTTTCCCTTTTCTTCAAAAATACTTTTTCCAATATAAAGAGGAATACTTATGGCAAAAAGAATAATCACAATCAGCATAAGAAAAAAATGACCGAGAATGACCAACGGATTACGGACGATAGATGATTTCTTTCGTTTTTTATGTATTAACATGTCATAACTATCTGCTAAATGATTCGAAGAGGAATCACTTACGTCCTTTAATGGTTTTCCATTCTTCACATCGGACATAACCCCTCAATAGCGATTAAGGATAATATTATAATTTCTCATTCACCTTAATAATAAAGTAGAAAACTCAAAAGCAGAAATTAAATAAAAATACTTATTATCCTCTAAAACGTCGCATCACCAACGATGCATTTGTTCCACCAAACCCAAAAGAATTAGAAAGAATCGTATCAATCTTTCGTTCACGCGGTTTGTGTGGTACAAGATCGATTTTCGTTTCAATCGATGGATTGTCAAGATTAAGTGTCGCTGGGGCTATATTATCCCGTATAGCTAAAATAGAAAAAATAGCCTCAGCAGCACCGGCTGCCCCAAGTAAATGCCCAATAGATGATTTCGTTGATGACATAGAAACTTGTGGTGCATAACTCCCTAAAACACGCTCAACAGCTGCTAGCTCTATGGAATCAGCCATCGTAGATGTACCATGAGCATTAATATAATCAAGTTCACTCACATTCACTTGTGCACGCTTAAGAGCAGCTATCATACTACGCTGAGCCCCTTCACCACTTTCTGAAGGCGCTGTAATGTGGTAAGCATCACCAGATAAACCATAGCCAATAACCTCAGCATAAATACGCGCTCCTCGTTTTTTGGCATGTTCCAGCTCTTCTAAAACAACAACGGCCGCTCCTTCCCCCATCACAAAACCATCACGATCAGTATCATAAGGACGGGACGCCCGTTCAGGATCATCATTGCGACAAGTAGAAAGAGCTCTACAAGCTGCAAAACCTGCAAGAGATATCCGATTTATTGGAGATTCCGTCCCCCCTGCCACCATGACATCTGCATCACCAAACATAATCAAACGTGCCGCATCACCAATCGCATGCGCCCCTGTTGAACAAGCCGTTACAACAGAATGATTAGGCCCCCGTAAACCATATTGAATAGACACATAACCAGAAGCAAGATTAATCAAACGACCTGGAATAAAAAAAGGAGAAACACGACGTGGCCCCTTATCACGAAGCGTATAACCAGCTTCAACAATGCCCTCAACTCCCCCAATTCCCGAACCAATTAACACACCTGTACAAATCTGATCTTCATCACTCTTAGGAAACCATTCGGCATCTGCAAGCGCTTGGTTAGCAGCAGCCATTGCATAAACAATAAATGCATCAACTTTACGTTGCTCTTTAGGTTCCATATACAAATCAGCATTATAAGTCCCCTCTGTTCCATCCCCTAAGGGGATACGCGCAGCAATCTGGCATGGCAAATCTGACACATCAAACTCTGTGATACGTCGGACACCACTTCTCCCTTCAAGAAGTCGTTTCCAACTATATTCAGTATTACCAGCTAATGGAGATACCAACCCTAAACCAGTAACAACAACACGTCTCATAACTTCTAACCTTGAACTAAACTTCACCTCTCAAAGCTCTTTTTTCAAAAGAGCTCCGAAGAATATAGGCAAAAGCAATTCATGCCTTTGCCCTTTAGTAATCACGCAGAAGCTTTATCAATGAACTTGACTGCATCGCCAACTGTGAAAATCGTTTCAGCAGCTTCATCTGGAATTTCTACCCCAAACTCTTCTTCAAAAGCCATAACGAGTTCAACCGTATCAAGGCTATCAGCCCCTAGATCATCGATAAAGCTTGCATTTTCTACAACTTTATCAGCATTAACCCCAAGATGTTCCACGATAATTTTCTTAACGCGCTCTACTGTATCACTCATGTTGAAATCCTCGAATTTATATTTTCCTATAATTTGGTTTACTATATCGGTTCATCTAATCAAGCAATAGATGCATTACTTTAAAAGATTTTAGTAATGATTTAAAACATCCTGTGGATATCCCCTACAAAGCGTATCAAAAAATGAACCAATCTGACATTCCGACATCAATTGATCAACGACCATGTTAAAGAAATAGATGCATCTATCCATTTCAATCGTTACTATCTAAAATAATACAACTCATAAATCAATGTGGAATAAAATAAATACTCATATCATTGCCATTCCACCATTGATATGGAGTGTTTGACCTGTCATATAGGCGGCTTCATCGCTTGCTAAATAAACAGCAGCAGCGGCTATTTCTTGCCCACTTCCCATACGCTTCATTGGAATCGCAGCCATAATGGCTTCTTTTTGCTTTTCATTAAGCTTGTCTGTCATTGCAGATTTAATAAATCCTGGAGCAATACAATTGACCGTGATATTTCGCGAAGCAATTTCTTGTGCCAATGCTTTAGAAAAACCTATCAATCCTGCTTTTGCAGCACAATAATTCGTTTGTCCAGGATTTCCCACAACACCAACAACAGATGTAATGTTAATAATCCTTCCATAACGGCGGCGCATCATAGAATGTATTAATTCACGCGTCAAAAGAGAAGCAGCTGTTAGGTTAACTTCTAAAACATCATCCCAATCTTTATCTTGCATACGCACAAAAAGACCATCCTTAGTGATTCCAGCATTGTTAACCAAAATATCGACGCCATCCATTTCTCTTTCTGAAACTTCAACCAATTGTCTAATCGATTGGCGTTCAGAAAGATTAGCGGGAAATACAAAAACATTCTGCCCTAATTCTGCTGCCACTTCTCTAAGCTTTTCTTCACGTGTTCCATGAAGGCCAACAATGGCTCCTTGTGCATGAAAGCAGCGTGCAATTGCCTCACCAATTCCTCCTGATGCCCCCGTTATAAGAGCTTTACGCCCTGTTAATTTAAACATTTTTAAACTCCTTATAGATTAAACGCCAAGCATACCTAGCGCTGATTCTATTTCATCAACTGTTCCAATAGTTACCCCTTTTATATCCTTGTTAATACGACGCGTTAAACCTGTTAATACTTTTCCAGAACCAACTTCAAAAAGCGTATCAACCCCATTAGCCCCGATCCATTCTATTGTTTCACGCCACCTCACCCTCCCCGTCACTTGTTGGACAAGAAGAGTAGCAATACGTTCTGGATCCTTTTCTGGTGTAACAGAAACATTGGCAATTAAAGGAACAATAGGTTCCATTTTATTAACAGTCAAAAGCGCTTTCTTCATGGCATCAGCAGCAGGCTGCATTAAAGACGAATGAAAAGGTGCAGAAACTGGAAGAAGAAGTGCACGTTTTGCACCTTTTGTTGATGCAATCTCTACCGCTGTCTCAACTGCTTTTGCTTTACCTGAAATAACAATTTGCCCACCACCATTATCATTAGCAATCTGACATAGTCCTTCTCCAGAAACAGTTTTGCAAATTTCTTCCACAATGTGCTCTTCTAAACCAATTAATGCAGCCATAGAACCTTCTCCAACCGCGACAGCAGCCTGCATAGCATTGCCACGAGTACGCAAAAGCCTTGCCGTATCTGTGAGAGTAAATGTATCAGCAGCACAAAGAGCCGAATATTCGCCTAAAGAATGACCAGCAACAAATCTTACCTTGTCTTCTATACGAAGCCCTAATTGTTTCATCACACGAATGACAGCCATAGATACAGCCATTAATGCCGGTTGTGCATTTGCTGTTAACGTTAAAACATCTGCTGGTCCTTCAAAAATAATCTTTGATAATTTCTCACCCAAAGCATCATCAACTTCCTCGAAAACCATCCGTGCGGCAATAAATTGCTCTGTAAGCGCCTTTCCCATACCAACAAGTTGACTCCCCTGCCCTGGAAAAATAAAAGCTGCACCCATTTATCAACTCCTAAAACTGTACAATTAAATTATTTTCTTTTGACCTTATTCATCCGCACAAATCAAGATAAAGCCCTTTATTTAAAACGAATACCACACTTAAAATTATATTTTAAAGGCGGAATTTGATATAAAAACTTAGGAAAATAAGGTGCTATAAACTGAATAACACCCAAACTTATGAGACTTCCTAAAATTGCCCCTGCTAAAATATCAAAGGGATAATGTACACCCACAAAGATGCGCGCCCAACAGATTAAGCATAAAAATACTACGGCAAATCTAAAAGCAACTTTGTATCGGTAAAAATAAAAATTAGCTGCATAAGATGCAATGGTCAAGGCATGATTACTAGGAAAAGAAGCTGTTGCACGATGTTGAATAAGCGGTGTCGTCAACCCTACCACAAATGGGCGAGGATGGAAATAAAAAAGAGAAATGAGATAACCTATGAAAAGAGATGCACAAATGCTCATGCAAATGCTTAGCACGACACATCGCTCCCTCTCCCCACCACAAAACCACAACGCACAAAGATGGAGAGGAATAATATAAATTAAAAACTTTGCACAAAAAATACTAAACAAAACTAAAATCGACCAAGATTGATGATTGCCGACAAACATTTCAAAGAGTGTAACATCAATCTGGTTTAAAAAGCCCATTTTTCTCTCCTTATTCTTATAGTGTACAGCACCATCTCTTTGTAGAAGAGAGAATATATTGAAAATATATCAAGATTTAATAAATCAATTTTTTTATGTACGTAAACTTGCTATTTTAAAAGATAACTTGTAGATATGAAGTGTTCGTTGCCGGCACTTTAGCCGGAGGTTGAACGGAGGGCTGTAAAATCAGTAGGAAATACAATGTTTCCGGCCTCCCGTGTCTCCGCTCTGAGATGTCTCGAATTGTAAACGCGTCCTTTCTTCTTTGGATTTCCAAAAAAGACAAGTCGCAGAGGCTTTGCGCTAAAACCGGTGAGATTTAATTGAAGAAAGGCAAAACAATGGCTCTTTATGAACATATGTTCCTTGCCCGACAAGACATTGCACCGCAGCAAGTTGATGAACTTTTGAGTCTCTACAAAGGTGTCATTGAAGCACATGGTGGAAAAGTTGGGCGTATAGAAAATTGGGGACTTCGTCCTCTTGCTTATCGTATTCGTAAAAATCGTAAAGCTTATTATGTCTTGGTCAATATTGATGCACCAGCTTCAGCAATTGCTGAAGTAGAGCGTCAAATGCGCATCAATGAGGATATTTTGCGTTATATGACCATTCGCGTAGAAAAACACGAAAAAGAAAAATCTGCTATGCTCTCACACCTTGATCGCAGTAGTCACATTGGACACGATGAAGAGCGTCCTCGTTTTCCACGTCGTCAACGTGAAAATGCTATAGAAGAGGTAGAATGATGACTGACACTAATCAAAACTCTGCACGTCGCCCCTTTCATCGTCGTCGTAAAACATGTCCTTTTTCAGGGACCAATGCTCCCAAAATTGATTATAAAGACATCAAGTTGTTACAACGCTATATTTCCGAACGTGGGAAAATTGTTCCTTCACGGATTACTGCTGTTAGTCAGAAAAAACAGCGTGAATTAGCTAATGCTATCAAACGTGCTCGCTTTTTAGGCTTACTGCCGTACGTTATAAAGTAAACAATCTAATACGCTCTAGCAACTGGAGAGTTTCTCCAGTTGCTTTTCTTATATGGTTTAAAAATAGCTTGTTGTATCCTATGTTAAGCTATTAAATATCAAAGTTGGGGTATTGACACGCCTCTAACTGCAGAAAGCAGGACAGCAATAAATGAAAAAAGATCGTACTTATGAGATATTAACTGGTATTTTGGCAGGATTATTTGCTGTTGTTATAGGAATGGCAATTATCAATGTTGCAAATATCGCGCCCTTTTTTTCTCTTCTTCTTGGCTGCTTTCTTTCATTGCCAATTTTTATTGTTGCGTTCGGTCAAGGAACATTAGCCAGTCTCATCGCCCTCATAAGTGCCACTGTTGTTCTTATCATAACCACTAATACCTATATTGCTCTTGGCTTTATGTTCTTTTTTTTCCTTCCTGCTGTCTATGCTTCTTGGCTTCTTGGGCTTGCACGACCAGCGCAAAAAGAAAACGAACTGATATGGTACCCATTATCATCGGTTATTTTTCATTTAACTAATTTTATCGCTCTTATAGCAACTTTCATTGGACTCTATGTTCAAACCCGTCCTTCCACACCCATCATTGCAAAAAAAATCAGCGAAAACATAGCACAAACTCTGCAACAATCACAGTCAATAAAAGAAGCCGATATACGCGCTTTTAGTGAGCTTTTAATGACGCATACAGCAACTTTCACTGCTATTTCTTTGACTATTTATAGTTTGGTTTTTCTCATTGGTAACCTTTACTTTTCCATGATAGCAGCACAACATATGAAATGGCTGAAAAGACCCCGTGATGATTGGAGCCAAACTCTCCGCCTTCCAATTTCTGGAATTATTATTTTTATTATTGTTTGCATAGCATCGATGGTTGAGCTGAGCGCTTCTCTTAACTTGAGTACCCGTGTCTTTAGTACTGCATACACTGTCATCATATTAATTAGTGGTCTAGCATATCTTCACAATATTACAAAAGGGATAAACGGGCGGATTATTATACTTTCTCTTGTTTATATTGCTATTTTAACAATCGTTTTTACTCCACCTATTGTTTTTATGATGCTTTTGATGGGAATTTGGGCTGCTATTCAATATAACTTTCAATCACACAAAAAACTTCACTAAATTTATTTGTTCGAAAGGAAAAACTATGGATATTATTCTGCTTGAGCGCATTCCTCGTCTTGGTCAGATGGGTGATATTGTCTCAGTTAAAAATGGTTATGCACGTAATTTTCTCTTGCCTCAAGGTAAAGCTTTACGTGCAAATGAAGCTAATAAAAAACATTTTGAGATACAACGTGCACAACTTGAAGCACGTAATCTTGAACGCAAAAGCGAAGCACAAAAAATTGCTGAAAAACTTGATGGTCAATCATTCATTGTTGTTCGTTCTGCTGGTGAAACGGGACAACTTTATGGTTCTGTGTCAACACGTGATATTGCTGAAATCATAACAGATGAAGGCTTTTCTATTGGGAGAAATCAAATCGAACTTAACCATCCAATAAAAATGATCGGTCTTCACACTATCACTCTTAGCTTACATCCAGAGGTTCAAATTTCTGTGATTATTAACGTTGCGCGTTCTAGCAGTGAAGCACAACGCCAAGCAGAAGGTGAAACTTTTACTTCCGCTAGAGAAATATATAATATTCAAGAAGAATTATTAGAAGAAAGTCAGGAAGAATTATTGGCAGAAGAAATTAATGACAACGATATAAACAGTTCTCATCAAGAAGCTTAATTGCTATTTTTCTTTCTGTTTTATATTTTTTATTCTATTTTAAATATTGCTCATAAAATACTCACACTTTAAAAGTGAGTATTTTATGGCTATCGTACATAAAGAACCTAATTTTTATGAAAGAATTAGAAATATATTATTTAAAGGCATTACATGCCGAGAATGATAATATCACTAAGAAGAAATATCTTTTGTTTTTCAGCATATAAAGCAAAAATAATTTAAAGTTCTACCCTTAAGGTTAAGATTTGTATGAGCAATAAGTTGATTATATCCTCACATAATCTGAAATAATTTCAGTTATAAAAAAATAATTCTACTTACACAGATATTGGAATTTTAAGGTTAAGTAACTTCAAAATACTTAAATTTAGAGTGTTAAAACCGCTACTTAAAGGATCATATATTATAAATTAAAACATAAGAAATAGATATCACTCATGCACTCATGATAAATGAGATACTCAAAGGGTGTTTTAAAAATTATATGATTTTAACTTAAAATGAAGATTTGTAGCTCTATTCTTTTTAATATACGGCTTTCAATTTATCGCCTAAAATAGCTAGACTTGAAATTTTAGTGGAAAAATATTATGGAAGAAACTAACATTGTTAATGTCAGCTCCTCAAAAAAAGAAGATTCTCCTTCTTTTCGGCAACTTCCGTATAATATTGAAGCTGAACAAGCATTGCTTGGTGCCATCTTTATCAATAATGATTCTCTTGATCGCGTTTCAGATTTTCTAAAACCAGAACATTTTTTTGAACCATTGCATCAAAAAATTTATCATGTTTTATCTCACCTCATTAAAACAGGAAAACGTGTAGATCCTGTTACAATCAAGCCCCATATCCAAATGGAAGAAAAAATTGGAGATATTACTGTATACCAATATGTTGTTCGCTTAGCCACAGAGGCAGTCACTATTATTAACGCTGAAGATTATGGACGCGTCATTTATGATCTTTTTATCCGCAGGTCTTTGATTAACCTTGGGACTCAAGTTGTCAATACAGCCTTTGATGCTCCTGTAGAGCTTACGCCTGCCCAACAAATTGAAACTGTTGAAAATCAGTTATTTGAGCTAGCAGAAAAAGGAAAATATGGAGGTGGATTTGAAAATTTTAATGAGGCTATCAAAAAAGCTATCGATATGGCAAGTGCTGCGAAAAAACGCTCTTCACAATTATCAGGAATAGCCACCCATATTAAAACACTTGATGAAAAAATGGGAGGATTACAAGCATCTGACTTAATTATCCTTGCGGGCCGCCCTGGTATGGGTAAAACCTCACTGGCTACCAATATTGCCTTTAATATTGCTAATGCTTATAATCGTAATGCCAATATCCAAGAAAATGAAGGTGGCGTTGTGGGATTCTTCTCACTTGAGATGTCATCCGAACAGCTTGCAACCCGTATTATTTCTGAACAAACAGAAGTCTCTTCTTCTGATATTCGGCGTGGTAATATTTCAGATGAACAATTTTCAAAAATTATTCGTGCGGTGAACCAACTACAAAAGGCACCACTTTATATTGATCAAACTGGGGGAATATCAATTACGCAATTAGCTGCTCGTGCGCGGCGTCTCAAGCGGCAACATGGTTTAGATATCTTGTTTATTGACTATATCCAACTCATGACAAGCAGTTCAAAGCGTTCATCAGAAAATCGTGTTCAAGAGATAACAGAAATTACCACAGGATTAAAAGCATTAGCAAAAGAATTGAATATTCCTATTATCGCTCTCTCTCAACTTTCACGTCAAGTAGAAAATAGAACAGATAAACGTCCACAGCTCTCAGATTTACGTGAATCTGGTTCAATTGAGCAAGATGCCGACATCGTTCTGTTTGTCTATCGCGAAGAATATTATCTCAAAAATGAAGAACCAAAACTAGGCACTTTGGAACATCAAAAATGGCAAGATGAAATGGATAAAATTATGGGAAAAGCTGATGTTATTGTTGCGAAACAACGTCATGGACCAACAGGAATCGTATCTCTTGCCTTTCAATCTGACTTCACACGCTTTAGTGATTTGGCTGATAGCAATTATCTTCCAGAGCAAATTGGCTAAACCACCATGGCACGCAACCGTATTCAATTTATCTGTCAAAATTGCGGAACCATCCATTCTCGTTGGGCAGGGAAATGTAGCGCCTGTGAAGAATGGAATTCTCTTGTTGAAGAAAATATAAATGGCGGGATAGGAAGTGGTCCTAAACAGAACGCTCGTAAAGGACGCATTGTCACACTCACATCTCTTTCTGGAAATATCGAAGATGCTCCACGTATTCATTCTGGTATTGCTGAACTTGATCGTGTTACCGGTGGGGGCTTTGTCCGTGGATCGGCACTCCTTGTTGGTGGTGATCCGGGTATTGGTAAATCAACATTGCTGACACAAACAGCCGCTGCTTTATCACGTAAAGGATATAATGTCATCTATGTTTCAGGTGAAGAGGCTATTGCGCAAATTTGTCTGCGCGCGCAAAGGCTTGAAGCTAATAATACAGAGGTAAAACTTGCTGCTGAAACCAATGTTGAAGATATTCTGGCAACCTTAAGCGAACATAAAAACCTTGATATGGTGATTATCGATTCGATTCAAACCCTATGGTCAGATACAGCAGATTCAGCACCTGGCACTGTCACACAAGTACGTATCGGTGCTCAAGCAATGATCCGCTTTGCCAAGAAAACAGGAGCCGCCGTTGTTCTTGTTGGGCATGTTACAAAAGATGGACAAATTGCTGGTCCTCGGGTCGTTGAACATATGGTTGATGGCGTTCTCTATTTTGAGGGTGAAGGAGGACACCATTATCGCATTCTTAGAACTGTAAAAAATCGCTTCGGACCAACAGATGAAATTGGTGTCTTTGAAATGTCTGATAAAGGATTACGCGAAGTGATAAATCCATCCGAATTATTTTTAGGGGAACGTAATGAAAAAGCACCAGGCGCTGCTGTTTTTGCAGGAATGGAAGGAACACGCCCAATACTCGTAGAAATTCAAGCGCTTGTTGCTCCTTCTTCCCTTGGAACACCACGACGTGCTGTTGTTGGATGGGATGGAAATCGTCTTTCAATGATTCTTGCCGTTTTAGAAGCTCATTGTGGTATTCGTTTTGGGCAGCATGATGTCTATCTAAATGTGGCTGGTGGATATCGTATATCAGAACCCGCTGCTGATTTAGCTGTAGCCGCTGCTTTGGTATCCTCTCTTGCCAATATCCCTTTGCCAACGGATTATGTCTATTTTGGTGAAGTCAGTCTTTCAGGAGCTACCCGCGCTGTTGCACATTCAGCACAGCGCATCAATGAAGCAAAAAAACTCGGCTTTCAAGGAGCCTTTCACCCCACAACAACAACCGAAATGATGAAGTCGCTCAACTTTCAACAAAAAACTTTCTCCGACCTTCCCGAACTCGTTGCTACTCTTACCGTAAGTAAAAAATGATCTTCACCATAGATTATGATAATATAGAAAAAACTCTATAAAATACAAAAGATCCTTGCTATAAGAATAAAAAATGGCAAACAAAAATATATTTGATACAGACTTAAAAGAGCACAACTTTATTTATAAGGAACAAACAAATGATCATAACAATCCTTGATGGAATTGTCGTAATAATCATCCTGTTGTCCGCTTTTCTTGCTATGCTTCGAGGATTTTCACGTGAAGTGTTATCGTTGATTTCTTGGGCAGTTGCAGCTGTTACGACATTGTTTTTATTCAAACCTGTCTTACCTTTCTTTGAACAATATCTCTCCAATAAAATGATTGCATTGATCACAACATTGGTCACAATTTTTATTATTGTTCTCATTATTACTTCAATTATTACAATGAAGATCTCTGATTTTATTATTGATAGTCGAATTGGTATCCTTGACCGTGCTATTGGTTTTATTTTTGGAGCACTTCGTGGTTTACTTATCATGGTCATCGGTATGTTGCTGATTAATGCACTGATTAAACCCGAGCTTCAAGCGAATTGGTTAAAAAATGCAAAAACAAGGCCTATTTTAGATTCATTGGGACAAAAAGTTTGGGAAATACTCCCAAAAGATATTGGATCTGTTCTCGAAAAGGCGGAAAATTTGTTTAAAGACAGCAATAAACATACGTATGAGCAACACTCTCATGAAAAGATAATTTTAAAAAATAGAGAATAGTTTTTCATGAGGAAAGAGAACTAAATGATGTAAAATGTGATATTAATGATTCCTCCATATCACAACTGAAAGAATATGATGATAAAAAGCGATGTTTTCTGTCAAGAATTTTCATTAGATGATGATACCCTTCATGAAGAATGTGGAGTTTTTGGTATTCTTGGGCATGAAGATGCCGCAACATTAACAGCTCTTGGACTCCACGCACTTCAGCATCGTGGGCAAGAAGCAGCTGGGATTGTTTCTTACCATAATAAAGTATTTCATCAAGAAAAGCATTTAGGTCTTGTTGGCGATCACTATACAAACCCTGCAACACTTGCACGCTTACCAGGAAATCGTGCTATCGGACATACCCGTTATTCAACAACTGGAGAAGTGGCATTACGCAATGTTCAACCCCTTTTTGCTGAATTGAAAGTTGGAGGTATTGCTATTGCGCATAATGGTAATCTTACCAATGGTCTCACATTACGCCGTGAACTCATCGCTTCTGGAGCTATCTGTCAATCAACATCAGATTCAGAAGTTTTTCTTCATCTTATTGCCCGCTCACGTTATGAAGCGTCCTCTGATCGTTTTGTTGATGCAATTCGGCAAGTAGAAGGTGGGTATGCTATGTTAGCGCTCACACGTACAAAGCTTATTGCGGCACGCGATCCAACAGGAATTAGACCTCTCGTGATGGGGGAACTTGATGGTAAGCCTATTTTTTGTTCTGAAACTTGTGCTCTTGATATTATTGGAGCAAAATATGTCCGTGATGTTAAAAATGGAGAGATCATCATATGTGAAATACAAAAAAATGGGGAAATTACTAAAAAAATTATAAAACCAAAAAATGAAAAACCAGAAAAACTTTGCTTGTTTGAATATGTTTATTTTGCCCGTCCGGACTCAATCGTTGGAGGGCGTAGTGTCTATGCAACACGTAAAAATATGGGAATCCGTTTAGCACAGGAAGCCCCTTGTGAGGGTGATGTTGTGGTTCCGGTTCCTGATGGAGGAACACCTGCCGCAATTGGCTATGCACAAGAAATTGGAATTCCCTTCGAGCTTGGTATTATTCGTAATCACTATGTTGGCCGCACTTTTATCGAACCAACACAACAAATTCGCGCTTTTGGCGTCAAGTTAAAACATTCGGCAAACCGTCCTGTGATTGAAGGAAAACGTGTTATTCTGGTTGATGACTCTATTGTACGTGGAACAACATCCCTTAAAATTGTACGAATGCTTCGCGATGCAGGAGCAAAAGAAGTTCATATGCGCATTGCTAGCCCTATGATTTTTTATCCCGACTTTTATGGTATTGATACACCTAAAATTGAAAGCCTTTTAGCAAATCAATATCCAGATTTAAAATCTATGTGTGATTTTATTGGAGCGGATTCATTAGAATTTCTTTCAACGGATGGATTATATCTTGCTGTAGCAGGGGAAAAACGGAATAACGCCGACCCACAATTTACTGACCATTATTTTACTGGATATTATCCTACGCATCTGGTTGATCAAGAAAATCTCTCCAAAATTTATCAATCATCTGTTCTTAAAACAAGAGATTAATAATGGGAAAACACGACTTTAGTCTCCATGGGCGTGTTGCACTTGTTACAGGTGCATCAAGAGGGATTGGCTACTATTTAGCACTCGAGCTCGCGGCACATGGTGCTGATATTATTGCCCTTGCACGAACAGTCAGTGGACTTACTGAATTGGACAATCAAATCCGAGAAAAAGGGGCTCATGCAACCCTTGTTCCACTTGACTTGCATCATATGGAAAACATCGATACCCTTGCTATCTCAATTGCTAAACGCTGGAAAAAACTTGATATTATCGTTGCAAACGCAGGAATCCTTGGAACACTTTCACCAATAGCACATATAGAAAACACGGTATTTGAAGATGTTTTTCAAATAAATCTTTTCAGCCAATGGCGCTTAATGAAAGCCGTTGAGCCTTTATTACGTGAATCTGATGCTGGACGAGCCATCCTATTATCCTCAAGCGTTGCACACGTTGCACGTCCTTTCTGGGGAGCTTATGCCGCCTCTAAAGCGGCTTTAGAGATGATTGCCCGCTGTTGGGCAGAAGAACTCAAACAAACCCCTATTAAGATTAATTGTGTCAACCCTGGTGCTACACGCACTGCCATGCGCGCTGAAGCTATGCCCGGTGAAGATCCACAAACTCTGCCTTCACCACAAGAGGTTGCAAAAAAAATAGTCCATTTGTTATCACCTGATTTACAGGAAACTGGAAAACTCTTTAATGTCCATAAAAATCGGTTTGTAGATTATCATGTACCTGATTAATCATCATCTGAGAAGTAAATCATTTGACTCTCTTTTTTCTGTGCTTTTCGACAGAATAATGAAGCACTTTATAATTCTTGGATAGCTTTAGCATCAGTCTTTTTCTCTTCTAGAGCAGCACGTTTATTATAAGCGATAAAACTACAAGGGAGAAAAATCATATAGCTAACAGCTGTAATCAATAAAGTTTTCCATGTGTAAGTTGCAAGAAAACCGACATAAATAACAATGATCAACATGCACGGTATAACGATATCGCGCCTTAAATTTTGATCAATTGTTTTTGCATTCCATACTGGTAAGCGACTGATCAAAAGAAAAGCAATAATTACAGTATAAAGACTAAAAAATAATGCCCACCCCCAACTGGGGACCAAACCAAGAGCGCCTAAATAGGTCGGCAATAAAAGTAATAATGCTCCTGCTGGTGCTGGAACACCAACAAAATAACTTTTCTGCCACTTAGGTATATTGGGGTTATCCAACATCACATTAAAACGTGCTAATCGCAAACAACAAGCAACACAATAAACAAGGGAAGCAACCCAACCAATATGATTCGCTTGATTCAAAATAAAGGAATAAACAATGAGCGCAGGGGTAACACCAAAATTTACAACATCAGCAAGAGAATCCATCTGTGCCCCAAAAGATGAACTACCATCTATTAAACGGGCAATGCGACCATCAGCACCATCTAAAACTGCGGCCAAAAGCACCATTAAAATAGCAGCTTCATAGCGATGTTCAAAAGCCAAACGAATACTGCTCATCCCTGCACAAATTGCTAAAATAGTAATGATATTGGGAATGACATACCGCATTGATGTAGGTGAACGTCGCCGATTTGCACCTTCATCATGCTGCCCCTCAGGATTGAATGAAGAAAATGGCGAAAAATTTTTCATTGTGAGTCCTAATCGTATCTGAAGTCCGTTGTGGCACTCTTATCATCAAAAGAACCCAAAACTGTTTCTCCAGCAATTGCTGTCTGTCCAACTGCAACACGCAATTTCATTTCAGTTGGTATATAAATATCAAGGCGAGAACCAAAACGAATCAATCCAAATCGCTCACCAGTCATAACGGCATCATTTTCTTTTGACCAGCAAACAATCCGGCGTGCAACCATTCCCGCTATTTGTACGATACCGATTTTACCATGTTTGCTATCAATTACCACCCCATTACGCTCATTAAACTGACTAGCTTTATCAAAGTCAGCATTAGTAAATCGACCTGGATGATAAATGATAGACTCTACTGTACCACTGATAGGAATACGATTAATATGGCATGAAAAAACATCCATAAAAATGGAAATACGGATCATTTCATCTTTCCCTAATCCTAATTCTTCAGGTGGAACACATGATTCCACAAAGGAAATACGCCCATCTGCAGGCGACATAACCCAATTTGAATTCAAAGGGATCACACGATCTGGATCACGGAAAAAGTATACACACCACACCGTGAGAACGAGACCAAACCAAAACAACGGACTCCATATCCAACCAAGAATGAGCGAAATAACAAAAAACGCTACAATAAAAGGATAGCCTTCTTTATGAACCGATACAAAGCTATTATGGAAAGATTGCAGAATACTCATATAATTTCCTATTCATCGTAAACTTAAACAAGCAACAAATCTTTTTGTTCCTCTTGTATCTTTTTATGTATTTAATCAATCACTCCATATAAAGATATAGATTACATTTTGCTCTATTTATTTTTTACGATTAACAACACTCATCTCATCTTCTTCACGCATTTTACGTAACTTTTCTTCAGCTTTCGTTGCTTCAAGCTGCTTATTCCACATTGAAGCATAGAGACCTTTCTTGCGTAAAAGCTCTGTATGCGTCCCATTTTCAATAATACGACCACTTTTAAGAACTAAAATTTCATCAGCATTGATAACAGTAGAAAGACGGTGAGCAATAATCAATGTTGTCCGTCCACGGCTTACAATATCCAATGCTTGTTGAATTTCCTGTTCCGTCGCCGTATCAAGAGCCGCCGTTGCTTCATCTAGAATAAGAAGTGGGGGAGCTTTTAAAAGTGTCCGTGCAATAGCCACGCGTTGTTTTTCACCACCTGATAATTTGAGACCTCGCTCTCCTACCATAGACTGAAAACCTTCCGGTAAAATTTCAATAAATTTTGATATTTGTGCCATTTCAGCAGCTTTGCGCATCTCTTCATCTGTAGCACTTGGACGCCCATAGCAAATATTATAGGCAATTGTATCATTAAATAACACCGTATCTTGTGGGACCATGCCAATCGCTTCACGCAAACTCTTTTGTGTTACGTCACGAATATCCTGCCCGTCAATTGTGATAGAGCCCGCATCAACATCATAAAACCGAAAAAGCAACCGAGAAATAGTGGATTTACCGGCACCCGATGGACCGACAATGGCAACTGTTTTTCCTCCAGGAACTTCAAAATCAATATCTTTGAGAATCTGACGTCTCGAATCGTAGGAAAACTTTACCTGATGAAAACAAATGGTCCCATCGCTTATCTCTAACGGTTTAGCATCCGATTTATCAACGATCTCCTTCTGAACATCTAAAAGATCAAACATTGCTTCAATATCCGTTAAACCTTGTCGAATATCACGATACATTGAACCAATAAAATTTAGTGGAATGGAAAGTTGCATTAAAAGCGCATTAATAAAAACAAAATCTCCTAAAGTTTGTGTCTTATAAAAAACTTCATAAGCTGACATCAGCATCATGATCGTCATTCCAATACCAAAGATAAGAGTCTGACCAAAATTAAGCCAGCTTAACGATGTCCAAATCTTCGTTGCGGCTTTTTCATAACCTACCATAGAAGCATCAAATCGATCGGCTTCTAGAGTTTCATTACCAAAATATTTGACCGTTTCAAAATTCAAAAGAGAATCAACAGCGCGAGTATTCGCCTCAGTATCCGCTGTATTCATTTTTTGTCGAATGCGAATACGCCAATCACTCGCCTTAATGGTAAATAAGATATATAATCCAACCGTTGCAACAACGATGAGAAGATAATGCCACCCATAACTTATGTAAAATACCAGTGCCGTTAATATAAATTCTAAAACTGTCGGTACTGTACTAAGAATTGAAAATCTTACAATCGCTTCAATTCCTTTTGTTCCACGCTCAATCACACGAGAAAGCCCACCTGTTCGGCGTTCCAAATGAAATCGCAAGGATAACTCATGCATATGTACAAAGGTTTTATAGGCTAATTGACGAACAGCGTATTGACCAACAGTGGCAAACAGGGAGTCGCGTAATTGATTTAATCCAGCCTGCATAATACGCGCGACATTGTATGCCAAAACGAGCATGATGGGAATAATCCAACTGGATGGGAACCATTCAGGTAGCTGAAAGCTTGAATCAAGCACATTCGTAGAATATTTAAATAAATACGGTACAGATATGAGAACGAGCTTAGCCAAAACAAGATAAAATATTGCCCATAGCACACGCATTTTTAGATCACGCCGACCTACCGGCCACATATAGGGCCATAAATTGTAAAGTGTGTGCAGAGTCTTCCCTGTATCTGATGATACAGTTTTTGTCATTTCATTGCGTTTCATAAAGTCCTTACTTCTCTATCATCCGCACAAACAGGCAAAATACCCTCTGTGGTTATTTATAGATTTATCTCTTTATTATACTTCCAATAAGCTATACCTACCCGTTTTTTGAAGTTAGACTGTTTTTGAAAAAGGAACAAGAAATAATCCACTATACAATTTATTATTTTGATCTGTATTTTCATACCATTCTGCTGCGAATAAACTTTCAACTTTTACATGTTTTTTTTTCAATTCGGCCTGAAGCCACTTTTTTGTTTTACCAATCTCTTTAAGTCCATCATCAATAACTTCACCATTTTCTATTAAAATCGTCGATTTCTTTCCTTCTTCCTTTTTAATGACAGTGCAATCACCATTGGTTTCCAAACGAACAAAAGCAGCTTCATGTAAGTGACACCCTTTAAGACGTAACATCGTAATGAGATCATTAATATTGATCCCTAAGTTCTTAATCTTATCCATTTGGAAAACTCCATCTAAAACTAATGTGACATTCCGCCCTGCAATAAGACGACGAAAAAAAACTGAATAGCGTGCAATAAAATTAAAAGATGTAATCAAGGTTTGCCAGATGAGTAAAACAAGCAATAATTGAATGCTACTAATATTCTGATTATAAATAACGCCTCCAATAATACCTCCCATGACAAAATTACTGACCAAATCAACTGGTGTCATTTGACTAAGACTCCCCCGCCCCGTCGTTCTTAAAATAAATAAGAAGGCAACAAGACCTACAGCCAGCTTAAGCGCGATATATCCATAATGATATAAAAATTCCATCATATTCTCCTTTTTTATGGAGCTGCTGGAATAGAGACATTAGTGTCGCTTTATTTCCCACATGGTTATGCGCTCACCACTCTGCGGATCCTTACTATCTTTTAAAAGAACCCCCTCAGCTGCAAGCTCATCACGAATTATATCCGCAGCTTCCCACTCTTTATTATGGATAAGCCGTAGCCTTTCGGCAATACGCTGATCAATAAATTTTGTATCAAGGAAAGTTTTTCTCATAAATAGCGGGCAGTCTATTTCTTTAATCCATTCTTGTCGTAACAGTCCTAATAAATTCATCCCATTCACAAGAGCCAAAGCATTTCCTTCTTTATAAAATTTTCGCAAAAGAGTCAGTGCTCTTGGAGTATTAAGATCATCACTAAGTGCATCTATTAAAGTATCATCAATTGCTTCATTGTTTTTCATCTCACTCTTTTTACTGCGAAGCCATTCATACCAACGATATAGTTCGCTGCTCGATTGTATTAAACGCTGTGCTGTCCAATTTAATGGTTCACGATAATGCGTTTGTAACATCGAAAAACGCGCAGACAAACCAGCCCAATTTTGCTTCATTTCATCGGTTAAAATACCATTAAATTCCAAAAAATTATTCTCTAAAACAGAACGAATGGTTATGAAATTGCCAAAGCTTTTCGACATCTTTTTGCCTTCAACTTGTAAAAAACCATTATGCATCCAAAAATTAGCCATTCGCTCCGTCCCAAAAGCTGAACAACTTTGTGCAATCTCATTTTCATGATGAGGAAAAATTAAGTCAAGTCCACCACCATGGATATCAAAAACATTGGCGGTCGGATCATCACATGTTAAACCACCGCCATAGGGTGCTAATAACTTTGCCATTGACATTGCAGAACATTCAATATGCCAACCTGGACGACCTAAAACAGGAATTCCGGCAGGTGATTTCCAACCTGGTTCTCCTTCCACAGAAGGCTTCCACAAAACAAAATCCATCTCCTCCCTTTTATAAGCAGCAACATCGATACGCGCCCCCGCCCTCATTTCATCTAAAGAACGATTTGCAAATGCCCCATAATGGGGAGGATTTTTTATGCTACTTACAGAAAACAATATATGATTTTCCGCTTTATAAGCGTGCCCCTTTTCAAGCAATCTTTCAATTAAAGAGCGCATTTCCTCTAAATGCTCGGTTGCGCGCGGCTGGCTGGTTGGCAAAAGACAACCAAGTGCTATTGTATCTTGCTGAAACTGAGAATATGTACGTTCTGTTAATTGACGAATAGCATCATTCAATGACAAGTTTGGATATTCGCAAGCTGCTCGTGCATTAATTTTATCATCAACATCTGTAATATTACGTGCATATAGAACATGCTCATTACCATAAACATGACGCAATAAACGAAATAAAATATCAAAAACAATGACAGGGCGTGCATTTCCTATATGCGCATAATCATAAACTGTCGGACCACAAACATAAAGACGTACTCTTGTCGCATCTATTGGTGTAAAATTTTCTTTTTTACGTGTCAGCGTATTATAAAATCGCAACTCTTTCATTTATTGACTCCATGGACGATATTATGCACCGATCCTTTTAGATGTATCTTATCTCAAATTATTGTATTACGCTGTTTAGCGCTAAAAACTTTTATCTTATAGTAAATTCTTCTTACCATTTTCCCATTGTATTCACGGCTGTATCCATCATTTATCATAAAAATAATCTATTTTATTTGATTGGACAAAAGCGTTCTATCACTAGAAATGCTTTCCCTCCTTAAAGAAAACGAGCTTAGAAAAAATTCTATAGGTAATACAATATAAATCTATGTGAAAAATAGATAGTTTACAGAAAGAAAATCTTAAATTTTAAACTACACAAAGCTTCGTCAGTATTTTCAATATTCTACAATGGGTTCCTTACTGCCTCTTACGCCCTATATTTTATAATCAATAATTGAGAATAATGTAGCAATTAACTCTATTTTTACAGCGTTCTCATGACAAAATTATTTTATCTTT
The DNA here is from genome assembly GCF_042193405.1 of Bartonella sp. TT110JLCBS. Lineage (NCBI taxonomy): Bacteria > Pseudomonadati > Pseudomonadota > Alphaproteobacteria > Hyphomicrobiales > Bartonellaceae > Bartonella > Bartonella sp. TT110JLCBS. The sequence continues at coordinate 175,719 of NZ_JBHILT010000001.1, read as the reverse complement.
ACAGAGTTTTATTCAAAGAAAGCAATAAAAATAATGCAATATAGATTGATGAACATCATTATTTTAATATTTATTGTCATTTCAATGCCAACCTTTGCACAACAATCTCCACCTTATGAAAAAAAATTACTCCGACTAGCAGAAATTTTGGGATCATTGCATTCTCTCCAAAATCTTTGCGAGCCTCCAACAAACCAATGGTATGACTATATGAATGCACTGATTGAAGCAGAACACCCCATTCCACAAAGACGTGCTTATTTTTATGAAGCGTTTAATGAAGCGTATCGTGCTTTCTCAGAAAATTATCATCATTGTACACAAGCAGCCATTGAAGCCAATCAAAGATACATTGAGGAAGGAAGAATTTTATCTGAAAACCTCCTCATACATTATAAATAATTAATCTATACAAAAAGTATCTCTCTCAATTTTAGCGGTATCAATGATACTCCTTTCACAAATGCGGGGAGCAATAAACCAGCTCTGAAAATAGAGAGACGTTTAAAGAATAATGTCTCGATACGCTTTTATTCGTATGAGCGCCTTTTTCCCCATACAAAATCGCTCTTTGGCTTCCTCCCCACACCTCAAAGGACGAAGATTTTTAACTAAATTTGCTCTGTAAATAATCTAGGTTCTTGTTGAACAAGGTTCCTCTTGGCTTCTAACGCATGTAATTTGCTGCATAGTTTCTACAAACAAGCCTAAGAATATTCACCACGCATAAAAAAACACTTATGTATCAAAGAGGCTGACATACCCTATATCACCACTCTAAAGGATGGTATTTTACGGCATACTTATAATTTTAATCTGTTTACACCAAAGTTTCCATAAATTTAACAGGCTCTCCTTGTGAAGGTGTGACAATTTCACCTTCCCACATAACGCGCATACCACGGATAATCGTTCCAACAGGCCAACCTTTAACCTTTTGACCATCATAAGGTGTCCAACCGGCACGCGAACCAATTAAGCCATTCGTAATAATTTCTTCCCGTTTAAGATCAACAATGGTTAAATCAGCATCGTATCCAACAGCAAGGCGTCCTTTACAGCTTATACCAAAAATACGGCTAGGTCCATGTGACGTGAGATCAACAAAACGCTCAAGGGATATTTTTCCTGCATTCACATGTGTCAACATAATTGCTGCTGTCGTTTGCACACCTGTCATTCCTGAAGGTGAAGAGGGATACGGTTGAAGCTTTTCTTCCAAAGTATGAGGCGCATGATCTGAGCCTAAAACATCAATAACTCCCTGCTGCACACCGTACCAAAGAGCTTCACGGTGGCGCAATTCACGAATAGGCGGATTCATCTGAATTAATGTACCAAACTTCTTATAATCATCAGCTGTGAGCGTCAAATGATGGTGTGTCACTTCAATTGTTGCGACATCTTTATGTTTTTTTAGAAAATCAATTTCTTCTTCTGTCGAAAGATGTAAAACATGAATCCGTGCCTTCGTCTCATGCGCAATTTTTACCAAACGCTGCGTACATTTTAATGCCGCAACTTCATCACGCCAAATCGGATGTGATGATGCATCCCCTTCAATACGCAGTATTTTACGCTCTTTGAGCCTTGCCTCATCTTCAGAATGAAAAGCTGCACGACGGCGTGTATTTTCCAAAATAAGACGTACACTTTCATCATCATCGACCAAAAGATCACCGGTAGAGGACCCCATAAAGACTTTAATTCCAGCCGCACCAGGAAGTCTTTCTAGCTCAGATAATTCATGAGCATTTTCACGTGTTCCTCCAACCCAAAATGCAAAATCACAATGCATTCGATGAAATGCGCGTTTAACCTTATCGCTTAATGTAGCTTCTGATGTTGTCAATGGATTGGTATTAGGCATTTCAAAAACTGCTGTAACCCCCCCTAACACAGCAGAATACGAGCCACTTTCCAAATCCTCCTTATATGCATTGCCTGGCTCGCGAAAATGCACTTGACTATCAATAATTCCCGGCAAAATATGAAGCCCGGTACAATCAATCACCTCACTAGCCGATGCGCATGTAAGGTCGCCTATTTCAGCAATACGTCCATTTGTAACACCAATATCACGTTTGCTTTTTCCATCATGATTCACAAGTGTTGCACCTTTAAAAATTGTATCAAATGTTTTAAACATAGCCACGCTCCTTACATATTCCTCACTTATCGATTATGTAACTTTGAGCAGAAAGGCAAGAACCATGATTGAAAAACAAAATGCCATTTGCTTAAAAAACCGCGGAATTATTCAAATTACAGGCGAAGAAGCAACAGATTTTCTGCAATCCCTGATAACGACAGATGTAAAAAAAATCAGCCCACAAGAAATTTTCCCTGGAGCCCTCTTATCGCCACAAGGAAAAGTTCTTGCTGATTTTCTTATCGGCAAAAAAGAAGATGGTTATCTGATTGATATTATGATGCCTTTAGCTGATATGCTCCACAAGCGCCTGTTGCTCTATAAGCTGCGTAAAAAAATAGAAATTACACAACCATTACAAGAGCTTGTTACAGTTTCTTGGAAGAATGAATCAGATACTTTAAATTTTGATTCAAGTTTTGTTGATAAACGCTTCCCAGAAAAAGAAAAAATAATACGAATCTATGGTAAAATGTCTTTTTTGGCTTCAGAATATCATAACATATGGAATCAATTGCGTATCCGTTATGCAATTGCAGAAAGTGGTCAAGATTATGAAGTCGGCAAAGTCTTTCCTCATGATATTAATTACGATCAAATCAATGGACTTGCATTCAACAAGGGGTGTTATATTGGACAAGAAGTTGTTTCACGTATGCACCACCGCCGGGCAGCACGTCGCCGTATTTTGATTGTAAAAGGTCAGTGTAAATTAACTCCTCAATCTAGCATTGTAGCAGGAACAAAAGTGCTTGGATACTTGGGAACATGTGTAGAAAATGAGGCTCTTGCTTTAATGCGTATTGACCACGTTAAAGATGCTATGGATCATAACATCCCCTTTACTGTAAAAAACATTCCTATCACTATAAGCATTGCTGAAAATATGAATTTTACCTTTCCTGAAAATACCATAGAAAACGCTCATGGCTAAAGCTGAATTATTAAAAAGTGGAGAAGCACGCGCTTGGCAGAGAATGCTTTCTGGACGGCGACTTGATCTTCTTAATCCTTCTCCTTTTGATGTTGAAATTGAAGATATTGCCCATGGACTTGCCCGCATGGCACGTTGGAACGGTCAAACACGTGGAGAACACACTTATTCTGTTGCACAACATTCAATTGTGGTTGAACAAATATTTCAAAAACTTTTCCCGCAATCACAGTGCAACGAATGTCTTTATGCTCTTCTTCATGATGCACCGGAATATGTCATCGGCGATATGATTTCACCCTTTAAAGCTGTCATAGGAAAACAATATGAGCACACTGAAAAACGCATCCAAGATGCTATCCACATGCGTTTTTCTCTTCCCGTTGATCTTTCTCAAAAACTTTTAAAAAAAATCAAACAAGCCGACCGTATTGCTGCCTATTATGAAGCGATTACGCTTGCTGGATTTAATACAGAAGAAGCCCTTCGCTATTTTGGCTCTCCCAATAATATTCTACCCGATGATCTTAATTTATACCCCTATTCCACACAACACATTGAAAGCGCATTTTTAACGCGCTTTAATGACTTGGATACCCAAAGATCATATTAAGATTCCTCGCATTATCTATTTCTTGTCATTACAATTGAATATAGAGCGGCTTTTCTCCATTCATGGCTCAAATATATTTATACAAAAATAAAGCCAGCGCCTTTTTTATTATTATTCTATGAAATTTGCACTTCTACAATTACTATTCTTACAACCTGTAACTTACAAAAATATTATCGATCCCAAAGATTTACTACAACATACTCTCAGCGGAAACCTCAAAAAATATGTATTTATGCGCTCATAACGTATAAAAGTAATGAAAAAAACAGCATTCAAATTACATACAAAAATATATGAAATTATGCACGTTTATTATCAAAACATCATATTTTCTTTTCAAATTTTTCATCTTAAACTGAAATTTATTTTAGTTTATAAACCTCATTATCTGCTGGGAAAGCACGAGATGTAACATCCTCTGCATAATTCTTGATTGCAGTTTCCATGGCTTGTTCAAGGTCTCCATAACGACGTACAAATTTTGGTACATGGGCACCATAACCTAACATATCTTCCATAACCAATACTTGCCCATCACATTGATTGGACGCCCCTATACCGATCGTAGGGATAGAAAGCTTATCTGTCAGTTTCACCGCTAAAGGTTCAACCATTGCTTCTAAAACAACAGCAAAAGCACCTGCCTCTTCAATCGCTGCTCCATCTGCTTCAATTCTTTGCCAATCACTCTCCTTGCGTCCTTGTGTTTTGAAACCACCAAAACGATTCATTGCTTGGGGTGTGAGACCGATATGCCCCATCACTGGAATGCCACGTTTACACAAAAAATCTATTGTTTGGGCTATATAAACGCCCCCTTCAAGCTTAACTGCACCACACCCCGTTTGTGCAAGAATGCGCGATGCATTTAAAAAAGCTTGCTCTGGACTTTCCTCATAAGACCCAAAAGGCATATCAATAACAACAAGAGCTTTTTGAGACCCTCGCACCACAGCTTTCCCGTGTGAAATCATCATATCTAAATTAACAGGAAGCGTTGTCTCAAACCCATACACAACCATCCCAACGCTATCACCAACCAAAAGGATATCGCAATATGGATCAGCAATCCGCGCAGTATAAGCTTGATAAGCTGTTAAAGAAACAATTGGCTGTTGTCCCTTTCTTGCACGTATTTCGGAAGATGTTATACGCTTTACGGTTTTATGTACACTCATTTTCCACCCTTCTCTTGCAATATATATTGATCAATCAGCCTTACTTCACCAAAGCGGACAGTAAGGAGTAAAACCGCCGGTTTATTCAATGTTCCTTTAACCACGCATAAAGTTTTCATATCCCGTAAATCTATCGCTTCAATGATTGCACGCGTTTCTTGTTGTAAAATATCACGAACAGTTTTGCATAATTTATCAACCGACCGTTCACCTTCATGATAAAGCTTTTCAGCAGCTTTTCCACTTTCAGGAATAATTTTGGCAGCTTTACGATCTTCTAATGTTAAAAGCTGATTGCGTGAAGAACACGCTACACCATCTGACTCCCGTAGAATAGGAACTCCAACGATTTCAATAGGAAAAGCCAAATCTTCAACCATACGCCGAATAATTAAAATTTGTTGAAAATCCTTTTCCCCAAAAAAAGCCTTATCTGGTTGGACAATGTTAAAAAGTTTAGCAACAACGCTTGTTACACCACAAAAATGCCCCGGACGTAATTTTCCCATCAAAATACGTGATAATTTTTTCACTTGTACAATTGTATCATTCCCCAGTGGCCACATTTCATCTACAGAAGGAGCAAAAACACATTCAACACCTGCTTCTTTTAACAAAGCACAATCGCCCTTCAAATCTCTTGGATATTGAGAAAAATCTTCATGAGGTCCAAATTGCTTTGGATTGACAAAAATAGAAACCACTACGCGATCACACATTGCTCTTGCATACTGTACTAATGCAAGATGGCCATCATGCAATGCCCCCATTGTTGGAACAAAACCAATCGAAAAACCTAAACGTCGTTCCTCTGAAGTATATCGGCGAACTTCAGCAATTGTCTTTAAAATTTTCATTTTTCCATTCTATTCAATTATCATCAGATCAACCAATTAATGCCTGTACACCAAATTGGCGCTCAAACAATTGTATCATATTCATGCGCACTGACGGCTGCTTTATATCTCGTGGCTCCCAGACATGACGCATAAGAAAAAAACCTGTTAGTATAAAACCATTGATTATGTCACTAAAATCAGCAGGACGAGTCATTCTTTGTACAAGAAACTGTGGTAGAATGAGAAGCTTTTTTTTCCAAGGTTCTCCTGCTTCTTCACAGACAGCCCGACCAGATTTTGGTGATACGTAATGAAGCCTTTCCTGACGACCTGTTGCAGCACAACAAGATAAATCAAGACCAAAACCAAGTTCTTCAAGAAGCCGCATTTCAAAACGTACCAGCAATTCCGCATTTACAAATGGTTCATCAAAGTTCTGCATAAAAAGGTGTAAAATATCATATAAAATGGGGTGGGGATCACGCTCGGGAAGAAGCCGTAAATGAAAAGCTATCAATTGCAAAGCATAAAGTGCTTCTGGTAGACAGATTAATCGTGCCGCATGTAAATCAAGAGCTTCAAGCCGAAAAAGTCCCAAATGTTCATCTAAACGCGCCCACCATTCAGCCTCCACAAAATTTCCAGGTTGAAGAAGAGCTGCCATGCGACGCGAGCGGCCCCCTTTTACCACTCCCATATAACGACCATGTTCACGTGTCATAATCTCAAGAATAACACTTGTTTCACCATATTGGCGTGTACCAAGAATAACGGCTTGTTCTTTCCACTTCATTTTACTTTAATTATTTTTTAAAAATCTTATTTTAAAAAATCCAATCCCATTTCACGATAACGTTCTGGATCGGTATCCCAATTATCGCGCACTTTCACAAAGAGAAAAAGATGCACCTTTTGATCCATAATTTCCATGAGTTCTTTACGTGCTGCTTGTCCAATCGCTTTAATTGTACCGCCTTTTGCTCCTAAAACAATTTTTTTCTGACTCTCACGCTCGACATAAATAACTTGATTAATTTTAACGGAACCATCTGAACGCTCTTCCCAGTTTTCTGTTTCAACCGTTGAGGAATAAGGAAGTTCATCATGAAGACGAAGAAAAAGTTTTTCACGCGTAATTTCAGCAGCAAGATGACGCATGGGCATATCAGAAATTTGATCTTCCGGATAATACCATGGCCCCTCCTGCATCATATTACTCAACGCATGAAGTAAATCCTTGCAACCAGAACCGTTTAGAGCAGAAATCATAAATGTTTGCGCAAACTTTACACGTTCATTTATTTTAGTGGTTAACGCTAGAAGAGATGATTTAACAACTGTATCAACCTTATTAAGAACAAGAACTTTTTCTTGTTTCAGATTGTTTACAATATCTAACATCATATCAACTTCATCCGAAAGACCATTTTGAGCGTCGATTAAAACGAGTAGAACATCAGCGCTCTTAGCCCCTCCCCAAGCAGCAGAGACCATGGCTCGTTCTAAGCGCTTATGGGGACGAAAAACACCCGGTGTATCGACCAACACAATTTGCACATCATCATGAATGACAATACCGCGGATTAAAGTGCGGGTTGTTTGTACCTTATGCGTTACAATTGAAACCTTTGTTCCAACCAATTGATTAACCAGTGTCGATTTACCGGCATTAGGCATCCCAATAAGCACAACAAACCCAGAACGCGTTTTCATAACGTCACTCATGATCATTTTTTCCCACTGTTTTCCATACACCCTCTCGTCGCAAAATTTTTTCAGCTGCCATTCTTTCGGCATATCTTTTGGAGCTTCCCTGCCCAATCTCTGAAGCAAACCCAGAAATACTGACCTCTACCATAAAAACAGGATCGTGATCTGGACCTGAACGTTTGATAACCTGATAATGTGGTTGTGCATTGCCTTGGATATGTGCCCATTCCTGTAATTCTGTCTTGGCATCACGTCGACCAGCATCCATTTTCTTTGCCCGACTTTGCCAATATTTTTGAATAAAAGGGCGAACGCTTTCCAAGCCTCCATCGAGATATATTACGGCAATCAAAGCTTCCACGACATCTGCATGCATATTGATGAGTCGACGCCCCTCAAAACTTTTCATCTCAAACCCGACATGGATCATATCAGGCAGCCTCATTTCGCGCGCAATATCAGCACATGTCTGCGCATTGACCAGATGATTCAAACGGACTGATAATTCACCTTCACTTGCCTGAGGAAAAAGTTGATACAGCATCTCTGCAATCAAAAGCCCTAAAACCCGATCACCTAGAAACTCTAATCGTTCATAATTCCCCTGTTCCGAATCTTGTACACTTGAATGTGTTAATGCCCTTTTTAATCTCTCTTCATCTTTAAAACGATGCCCTGTCAGCTTGAAAAGCTGATCAATCATGAGACGTTTCATCGTTGTTTCCTTGCTTGATAAGCGGCAAATCATGAACCGTATTTATGAAAGAAAACAAACGCTTCCAACGCACATCAAATGGCCAGCGCCAAATCTGCCAAGCACTTGAACCATTACTGATAGAAAAGAAAATCACGCTCGCGCGACCAATAAGATTTTCTTCTGGAACATAGCCTACATCTAAACGACTATCATCTGAATTGTCGCGGTTATCTCCCATCATAAAGTAATGTCCTTGAGGAACTTCAAAGACTTCTGTATCATCAACTTTTGGGATGAAAGCTAAATCAAGTGTATCATAACTAACACCGTTAGGCATTGTCTCGCGATAAACCTCAACAGGATAGTTAACCTCTGTTATATCAGAATTATCAATCTCCCCTATAAAGTGACGTGAAACAGCCTCATCATTAATATAAAGGACACTTTGACGGACTTGTATACGATCACCTGGTAACCCAACAACGCGTTTTATATAATCAATCTTCGGATTACTTGGTAAGCGAAAAACGACCACATCTCCACGTTGAGGTTGAGATGCCCAAATACGTCCAGAAAAAAGGGGAGGAGAAAAGGGAAGGGAAAAATGAGAATACCCATATGCATACTTAGAAACAAACAGATAATCCCCCACAAGCAAAGTCGGACGCATTGAACCGGAAGGAATACTAAACGGCTGGAAAAAAAGTGTCCGAATAAACGCTGCTAAAAGCAGAGCCTGTATTAAAACAGAAATAAATTCACGAATCCCACCTTTTTTATGCACTTTATCTTTTTCGATCATCACCAACTGCCTTCTCATCACCAGATATAACTTTTTTTCATCATAATATTCAAATAACAAAAGCACAATCTCTCACACCGTCTATCCACGTGGAAGTGCTTCAATAATAATAAATGCCTGTGCCCAAGGAAAATCATCTGTTATACTAAGATGAATAACTGCCTCATGATGAGGAGGTAATAATTTTTGAAGTTGCACTTGCGCACGATTTGTTAATTGCATTGTTGGTTTACCAGATGGCAAATTAACTACCCCCATGTCTTTCCAATTGATACCACAAGCGATTCCTGTTCCTAAGGCTTTAGCACATGCTTCTTTAGCAGCAAATCTTTTTGCATAGGAAGAGGAGCTTTTTTTGAGATTTTCAGATCTATTTTTTTCAATATCCGTAAAAATACGTTGGATAAAACGCTCACCATAACGAACCAACATTTTCTCAATACGTCGTATATCAACCAGATCATTTCCAAGACCAACAACCATAAGATATTACCCGATCTTTCTTAAATTTATTTCTGTTTTAATACAGGCGATGAATGCTTCTTTTAACGCCTTTTTTTTATAATCTTTTGATATCGCTTTTGTTTAAAACGAACCGTTGCTCTGTAAACACCTATATAAGATAAACCACCAAAAATAATACCTAAAAGAGTTCCACCTAAAATCATAGGACTCATAATTGTGTCCCATGCGCCTTTAAAGAGGAGAGAGAGATTTGACAATGTCAGACCATTAAATAGAGCACGAATTTGCGAAAGAGAAATCTCTTTGACATCGCTAAAAAGTGATAAACAAAAATACCCTACTTTATAATCAGCCATGATAATCAATAAAAATGTGAGTGGATTAGAAAAAATCGTCCCAATGATTGCGGCAGCAAAGTTTGCACGCAAAAGCCAAGAAAAAAATATTGCCAAAATAATATGCAGCCCAAAGAAAGGGGAACAAGCTAAAAAAATGCCAACAGCAACCCCTAATGCTACTTCATGCGGTGTTGCTGATATACGCAAAATACGTTTATATATGTAGCAAAATGAGCGAGAAAATGAACGACGTGGCCATAACCAAAGTCGAATACGCGTTACAAAATCTATTGGTTCTCGACGACGAAAAAGCATATGACTCTCAATATACATCTTTTGATAATGAAATAACCTATATTATCCAAATTAATCTTTTTAAGCTTTTGCACAAAAAAAAATAGAACAACAATTAAATATTTCGACTACCTGGCTTAATCGCTGGAAGAACAGAAAGCTCTGCAGGAAGAGCATCACTAGCATAAGAGGTTATCTCGTATTCAGCAAGCGCAATCAATGGAACTCCAACATTGACCTTACCACCAGAACGATCAAGAATACATGCACTGGCCAATACCTCTGCTCCTGCTGCAACAAGCGCTTCAACAGTCTCACGAATGGAAAGACCCGTTGTCACAATATCTTCAACAATAACAACCCGTGCACCCTTCTTGATTTCAAAACGACGCAATTCAAAGATGCCATTTACACGCTCTACCCAAAGAGAAGGAACACCAAGGTGACGTGAAGTTTCATAGGAAGGAATAAGACCGCCAATTGCGGGACCAACAACATAATCAATTTTTCCATCGATAGATGTTTTGATTTTTTCAGCCAATCCACGACATAACTTTTCCGTCAAGTCAGCATGCATGAATACTTTCGCTTTTTGCATATAAATCGCACTATGGCGCCCCGATGTTAAAATAAAATGCCCTTCTAGAATGGCATCTGCTTGTTTAAAAATATCAATGACATCTTGTGTATTCATTGCAAAATCTTTCTTTTTATCCATGAACCCGCCGTACTGTACTGACTGAACCTGCCTCTTTTAACTGAGAAAAAATACGATTCAAATGTTTTAAATCCCACACTTCCAAATCAATCATAATTTCTGTAAAATCTGGTGCTGTACGGATAAAAGATAAATTTTGGATATTGGCATCGTTAGCAGAAATTATTTGTGTAATTTCAGCCAAAGAACCAGGACTATTTACAACCAAAATATTCATCCGTGCAGGAAAACGTTCATTCATTTGGGCATCAATATCCCAGCGGACATCAATCCATCGTTCTGGCTGATCATCATACGCCATCAAAGCTGAAGACTGTATTGGATAAATAACGATCCCTGCTCCTGGCTGCATAATACCAACAATCCGATCTCCAGGTACTGCTCCTTCCGGTGAAAAACGTACGGGTATATCTCCACGGGTTCCTCTAATAGGCAAGGCTTTAGATTGATGATTCTCGACCATTGCATTCTTTTCATTTTCTGGAACTTTAAAAATCATACCTTGAGCATTTTCAATATTAAACCAACCTTCTTCCCCAGGCTTAAAAGAGGACTTTTGTACTACACGGTGATCTTGATAATCAGGATAAACCGCTTTAATCACATCAGCGGAAAACAGCTCTCCACGCCCAACAGCAGCCAATACATCCTCGACATCTTTACGTGCTAAACGTGGCAAAACTTTCTTCAAAAGGTCTTTTGAAAATTGCTTTCCCATATATTCAAATGAACGCTCGAGAATACGATATCCTAAGCCCGAATATTGTTTACGTACCGCTGCACGACTTGCTCGTCGAATAGCTGAACGTGCTTTACCTGTGACAACAAGAAATTCCCATGCTGCTGGCGGAATTTGAGCGTGTGAGCGAATAATATCAACCTCATCACCATTTTTTAATTTGGTCATTAAAGGCATAATACGACCATTGATTTTTACACCCACACAAGAATCACCAATGTCTGTATGGACGGCATAAGCAAAATCAATAGGCGTAGCTCCTTTAGGAAAAGCAATTAATCGACCTTTCGGCGTAAAACAAAAAACTTGGTCCTGAAAAAGCTCAAGTTTTGTATGTTCTAAAAACTCTTCTGGATTATCTCCATCAGACAAAGATTGTATCGTTTGACGCAACCATGCATAAGCATTCGTTTCACTTGATAACTTCAAAGTCGAATAATTGGAACCGTGCTCTTTATATATGGAATGAGCAGCAACCCCATATTCAGCAACTTCATCCATAGCAGCCGTTCTAATTTGCAACTCAACACGTTGTCTTGAAGGACCCACGATTGTTGTATGAATAGAACGATAATCATTTTGCTTTGGTATAGAGATATAATCTTTAAAACGACCAGGAACCATTGGCCATGTCGTATGAATGACACCAAGAGCACGATAACAATCATTCACGGACTCAACAATCACACGAAATCCAAAAATATCCGATAATTGTTCAAAAGAGAGTGCTTTACTTTCCATTTTGCGAAAGACTGAATAAGATTTTTTCTGACGACTTTTAACATCTGCTTTAATGCCATTTTCGAAAAAAAGTTTTGTCAATTCATTTTCAATTGTGGAAAGCAAATCACGGTTGTGTTTCAATAATTCAGAAAGTCGATTGGTAATCGTACGATAACCTTCTGGATTTAAATAAAAGAAAGAGAGATCCTCTAATTCCTCACGCATATCCTGCATACCCATACGGCCTGCAAGTGGCGCATAGATATCCATCGTCTCCTCAGCAATTCGCCGACGTTTATCATCACGCATAACACCAAGGGTACGCATATTATGAAGACGGTCAGCGAGTTTGACTAAAAGAACACGAACATCATCAGAAATAGCAATAAGAAGTTTACGAAGATTTTCTGCCTGTACAGCTTTCTTTGATACAAGATCAAGCTTATTAAGCTTTGTAAGCCCTTCAACCAACTTCCCAATTTCAGAACCAAAAAGCTGATCAATTTCTGCTCGTGTAGCGCTTGTATCTTCAATTGTATCATGCAAAAGAGCAACAGCAATCGTTGCCTCGTCCAACCGCATATCTGTTAAAATAGCAGCAACTTCTAAAGGATGAGAAAAATAAAGATCACCTGACGCACGCTTTTGATGTGCATGCTTTCTCATTGCATAATCATAGGCCCTATTTAAAAGAGCCTCATCTACGTCAGACTTGTAACGTTGAACACGTCCAACAAGCTCACACTGACGCATCATACGAGCATATCCTTTATCTTTTCACACCTCTAATCTTCATTGAACATGTCCTATCAATAAAAGACAAGAAAAATAATTGCTCCTTACATGACAAGGTATTTTTACTCCTGTAACATAAATTGCTGCAATTAATAATCGTCACTTTTTTCTGGAACAACCAAACCTTCAATACCAGCTAAAAGCTCTTCTTCTGACATATGATCAAATGAAGTACCTTCTTCTTGCGATGACGTATTAAAAACACTTTCAGCTTCACCTGAATGGGTAATAAATTCACTTGCCATTTCTGGCTCATCTACTTCCACATGCTTTTGCAGCGAATGAATAAGATCTTCCTTTAAATCAGCAGGCGACAATGTTTCTTCTGCTATTTCACGCAAAGCAACAACTGGATTTTTATCATTATCACGATCAACCGTAATCTGCGCTCCTTGTGAAATCTGACGCGCCCGATGACCTGCTAAAAGTACCAATTCAAAGCGGTTGTCAACTTTATCAATACAATCTTCTACCGTTACGCGGGCCATTTATGCCTCTTTCTCAAATAAAAAAATTTAATAGCGAATAAAGGAGTATATACAATAATCAAAATAAAACACAAGAAAAACAACACAAGCTTTTATATTTTTTGATTAAAGAACTTATTTAAGAAAATTCTTGGAAAATTTATAAAATGTATAACCTATTCATGTTTGTTATCAAAACTTCTTTTAAAAGCATTCCAATAGATTGACTTCAAACAAAGGTCGGTCTTTCTTGACAAAATACTTGTCTGGAGTCCTTATCCTTTTAAAAGGAATACCAGCTGTTTAAAATCCTTTGCAATAACGGCAGCCTTATGCATACTTTTATGATAATATCTTTGTCTAAAGAGAGAACTTTTTTCTTTGAACATCATGTGTATTGCACTCTTATTCATCGAATAAATTACTGAAAGACTACCTCTCTTTACACAATAATGAGCAATAAGTTTATATTAAACTTTCTTCTAAAAAAGTTTATTTATATTCACTATAGATTGTTTATCAAAACATAGCCCATCATATACGCTATAAAAGACTCAAAAAAATAGAAAATCGATTGATGCCTAACACCATGAATAGCCAATTAACATCACTTTGCCCAGAACCACCCCAAAATTGCAATTTATGCCCTAGGCTTCATCAATTTATCGCTGACTGGCGTGTAAAAGAACCAAGTTGGTATAACGCACCGGTGCGTCCATTCTTTCCTTATAAAGGGCCAGACACAACACGCCTTCTTATTGTTGGGCTTGCTCCTGGATTACGCGGAGCAAATCGAACTGGACGTCCATTTACTGGTGATTATGCTGGGCACTTACTTTATTCAACTTTAAAAAAGTTTGGTTTTGCCAAAGGAACATTTGAAGAAAGAGCAGACGATACTCTTGAACTTATTGATGCAGCAATTGTTAACTCTGTTCGTTGTGTTCCACCAGAAAATAAACCCACCGGTGCAGAAATTAACACATGCCGTTATTTCTTCTCACCTCTTTTAACAAATCTTCCCAAACTTAAAGCCGTTATCACCTTAGGCACCATTGCGCACCATTCTACGATACGTGCCCTTAATGCAAAAGTTTTAGCTCATCCTTTTGGACATGGTGAAATCAATAATATTGGCAGATTACGCATCTTTTCAAGTTATCACTGTTCTCGTTATAATACAAATACTGGACGTTTGACAGACGCCATGTTTCATCAAATCTTTCAAGCAGCAAAAACATACTTAGATCAATGCTAAAACTGTTTTAAACAGCGCTATGAATAAAGAATATCTAGATCGCACCCATCAGCCATACCTTTTTAAAAGTCTTGCTTTTTCACGTCCCCAATCGCGTTTTTTTTCTGTTTCGCGCTTATCATGAAGCTTTTTCCCTCGCGCTAGAGCGATCTCCAACTTAACGCGCCCTCGTTCATTAAAATAAAGTTTAAGAGGAACAAGTGTCATTCCTTCACGAGACGTTGCATTAAAAAAACGTGCCATCTCACGTTTTGAAAGTAATAATTTGCGCAAACGTCGTGGTTCATGATTAAAACGATTAGCCTGCGTATATTCAGGAATATAGCTGTTTACTAACCATAATTCCCCATTTTCAAAACTCGCATAGCTTTCAGCAATATTGGCGTGATTGGAACGTAAAGACTTTACTTCCGCTCCCTGAAGAACAAGACCCGCCTCAAGATTATCGAGAATTTCAAAATTAAAACGTGCTTTACGATTGTCAGCAATTATTTTCCGTACGGGCGCGTTCTTTTTTTTATTCATGGCTTTGTCAATATCATTTTACGCTTTTAAAAGACCAGCATGACTGAGGGCTGCATCAATAATCTTTTTTGTTCTTTCTGTTAATGGAACAATAGGAGAACGCACAGTATCACCACAAAACCCTAATTTTGCAGCAGCATATTTAATACCTGCTGGACTAGGTTCAATAAACACAGCACGATTAAGAGGCATCAAGCGATCATTTAATTCTCGTGCTGTTTTATAATCACCACGAAAACAAGCGGCTTGAAGCTCTGCACAAAGCTTTGGAGCAACATTAGAGGAAACTGAAATACACCCAACACCTCCATGTGCATTAAAACCTAACGCCGTACAATCATCACCGGAAAGCTGCACAAAATCTTTTCCACACTTTTCACCTTGTTCACTAACGCGCTCAATTCTGCTCGTTGCATCCTTAACACCAATGATATTGTTAAAATCTTGATAAAGGTCTTTCATCGTTTCTACAGCCATATCGATAATAGAACGACCAGGAATATTATAAATTATAATTGGAATAGAAACAGCTTTGGCAATGGAAGAAAAATGCTTGTATAAACCAGATTGATTTGGTCTATTATAATAGGGAGTGACAACCAAAACTGCATCTGCACCAGCTTTTTGCGCGTATTGTGCAAGCTCTACAGCCTCGCTTGTGCTATTTGATCCCGCTCCAGCAACAACAGGAACACGCTTTGCAACCTGCTCAACACACAATTCTATAATCCGCTTATGTTCTTCATGACTTAACGTTGCTGATTCACCTGTTGTCCCAACAGGGCTTACACCGTTAATCCCTTGTGTGATCTGCCATTCAACAAAATCACAAAACGCCTTCTCATCAATTGCGCCCTTGTTATCAAACGGTGTGATAAGCGCAGTTATAGCTCCCTTGAGCATGATAAACTCCCTATAATATTTGCTTTTATTTTTTTATAATCGCCTTTTATAAATTTTAAATAGAGCATAATCTTGCTCTATCATTGAAGCAAGATGAATTTCAAAAAAAGCCCTCATAAGATGAAAATGTCCCTCCTTAAATGTTGAACATTTCTTCAAAACAAGCCGTCTGTATTAACGCGTTTTTCACGCTTGTGTTCTATAAATCCTTAAGTTTTTACAAAAAGCAAGGTCTCAAGGTCTTTTCTCTATGCGTGTATTTTCCACCTCTCTTTTCGTATCAACCTTTACTGCACTTATACTGGCAGTAAGAATTTTATTTTCAAGTGCATATGCACAAACACCCCTTTTGCAAGGAAAAGCGCCAATCCCTTTGGTTCGCCCTACTCCCTTTACCGCAAAAGAAGCTCAAGAATCTCTTCAACAGATACACACGACATCACACAATACTGCTACACTTCAGCAACTAAAAGCTGGGCTAGATGCACTAGCAAACAACAATATTGCAAAAACAATAAATCTTCGAAATTCAATGGAAACACATAGCCTTGATCGTCATATTTTGACATGGGCGCTGGGGGTATCAAACCAAGCGAATATACCAAGTTCTGAAATATTTAATGCAATCAACATGCTAAAAGGATGGCCAGGTATAGAAACGATGCAACGCAATGCTGAACGTGCTTTTCTTAATGAAACCAACGTCACACGCGCAATCATCCAAAAATTTTCTCATCACCCGCCCCAAACAGCACAAGGGATGGCTCTCTTCGCTAAAGCACTTATCGCAACGGGACAAACCACTCGTGCTCAACACGTTATTGCGCCATGGTGGCATAAAACACAGCTTAATGCAAAAGAAGAAGTATTTGTTCTTAAAAATGCAAGCGCTGCATTAAAACCTATTGATCATTTGAAACGCATGCAGTTTATGCTGTATGCACATCGTTTTGATTCAGCAGCACGCGTTGCAAAATTAGCCCATGCTCAATCTCTTTTTAATGCTTTTGTGGCCGTTGAAAAAAATGATCCTAGAGCTACACAAAAATTAAAAGCGGTAGAGAGATTATGGCAAAAAGATCCTCTTTTTCAGTTTGCTCGAATACGCCATCTTCGACGAACAGAGCAATATGATGCAGCCGCTGCACTCATGATGAAAACATCAAAAGATGCATTCCGCCTTATGAACCCTCATTCATTGTGGAAAGAACAACGCGCCCTTTCTCGTGAAATGCTCGATTTAAACAAACCAAAAATTGCTTATCAACTCGTTGCAATGCACACTGGTATAACATCTGCATTAGCCGTCGATGCTGAGTTTCATGCAGGATGGTATGCACTACGGTTTCTTCATAACCCTAAATTGGCAATGCAGCATTTTTCACGTATTCCTCAACTCTCTTCTTTACCTTTTTATGCATCACGTGGATATTACTGGATGGGACGAACAGCAGAAACGCTAGAAGAACATAAAAATGCCCAGCAATACTTTCATCGCGCAGCTCATTTTGGTGCAACTTACTATGGTCAATTAGCCGCTGCACGACTTAACCAAAAAAAGCTTAAAATTTTCTTTCCCAAACCAACAACCGCTGAGCGACAACATTTTAGTGCACGAAAAGCGATCAAAGCAATTCAACGTCTTGAAGCAGCCGGCTATGCTGATTTTGCTAAAATTTTTTATAGAGAGCTCGGAAAAAAAATAGAAAGCCCAGGTGAATTAGCTCTTCTGGCTGTTATGGCAGAAAAAAATGGAGACTATTATACCAGCCTCAAAATTGGAAAAATGGCTGCTTTTCAAGGGAAAAACGTCGGGGCACTTTCTCATCCTCTGGGAGCTATACCAGCTTCTGCTCATATTTCTGTAGAAGAAAAATCGCTTATCTATGCCATTGCACGCCAAGAAAGCGAATTTAATCCAACAGCCATATCAAAAGCAGGTGCACAAGGTATACTCCAATTGCTGCCTACAACAGCAAAAGCACTGGCAAAAAAATACTCAATCGCATGGTCTCCTCAAAAATTTAGCAGTGATGCTCATTATAATGCAACATTAGGTGCCCATTTTCTCAATGAACAATTAGAACGTTTTAATGGATCCTATATACTAACCCTTATTGGCTATAATGCGGGTCCCCGTCGAGTCAATGAATGGATAAAACGTTATGGCGATCCTCGAGGACAACCTCTCGATAACGTCATTGATTGGATTGAGCGTATTCCTTATACAGAAACACGTAATTACGTGATGCGTGTCATGGAAAATTATGGTGTCTACAAAGCAAGACTCACTGGGAAAATAGATATAAAAACCGACCTGCTTTCTGGTCACCCCAAATAATATGCCTTAACTTCCCAAATAGCATTTGAAATGCGTTCACAAGAAGTGTTTTTATTCCTTTTTAAATAGTACCCACATACCAACCTTCTTATGATGTATAAGCAAGTAATTTTAATTGATTCAGTATCAATAAATTCAAAATAAGAAAACCCTGCGCTATTCGGGTCTTTTATTCTAAATACAAAATGATGAATTATCATTATAAATCAACATGTCATACAAATAGTTCATTTCTTCTCAACATAAACGACAATATCATAGAGATTACAAATATAAGAGAAGAGTGAAACAAATAGCTCATCCTTTTACTGTTGCTTATTAGTCAATATTCAAATCTTGTGAAACAGCATATTTTCAAACTATTTTTTTCTGCTTATAACATTTCTATACCAAATAGAGCGTAGGTTGTTATATATATCGTTTGGATTATCTCTGATAACAGAAAGACAGACTCATTGGGTTAGAAAGCCTTAAAGACAAACAATTTTCTTCTGCCCCTTCCCTTTCATTCGGTTTTACGACTTTCAAATATGTCAATATCTTTTAATGATGAAGATGAAGCTTTGCTTTTTGTTTTTCTCATTTTTACATATAAGCTCACATCCTTCACACAAAAACAGAGCATCCCAAAATAGTATGTTTTTCTTATTGATATTCTTGTTTTATTTTAATGTTTCTAAGTCTATTTCACAACAGTGTATCTGAAAAGTACTTACGAAAATCCTCTCACGAACGGTATAAAAATCGATTAAACACGATTAACCTTTACTTAATAAAAGCTATAGCTCTATCATCCCATAACTCCCAATGTTGCAACAACCCTTTCATTTAGAGCATTCATAAGAAGTATATTCGCTGCTTTTTAGAAGTTTTTATCCATGCTCCCCCTCAACTTATATCATAAGTAAGCGAATGGTTTTGATTAATTCAACGTCAAAAAAATTAGAACAAACTATATTTTAACTTTCATTAAAATTATAAACAATCATTATAAATCAATATATTATAAGAAAAGCGCCCCGCATAAAAAATCAGCTAAATATTAGGGATACTCTGATTGTTTTATTCACTTTTGATGGTGGCG
The DNA here is from genome assembly GCF_042193405.1 of Bartonella sp. TT110JLCBS. Classification (NCBI taxonomy): domain Bacteria; kingdom Pseudomonadati; phylum Pseudomonadota; class Alphaproteobacteria; order Hyphomicrobiales; family Bartonellaceae; genus Bartonella; species Bartonella sp. TT110JLCBS. Next base: position 156,141 of record NZ_JBHILT010000001.1, on the reverse strand, counting down.
GTGGTGGAAAAGAACCAATGCGTTGAAGTGCCGCCATCGCTAATCGATCAAGTTCTGGATCACCAGCAGAGACTGCTACACGACTAGAAAAAATACTCCCCTGCTCATGTACCATAAATTCTAACTTCACCGTTCCTTTTGTACGACTGGTACGCTGTCCCACAATATAATTTTTTTGCCTTTCTAATTGTGACTGTACCTTTGCTAACCACTCCATTAACAATATATCTTCAGCCCCTGCTGTACCGCTACCCTTATTGGTGGAAGAAGAACGTACTGCCTTTGCATTGAAGCGCTTTACTACAGCCTTTGGCATCGGTATTGTTTTTTTGATAAACGCTTTATGTTCCACTTTTTGAAGAAAGGCTTCTTCCAAAGGCTTTAAGTCATCTTGTTCTACCATATGCTGTGGTTCTTCCGGTTGAACTTCAGCCACGGATTCCAATTCCTCTGACTCCTTCTCTAGGAGATCAGACTGTAATACTTCTGGCTCTGTATTAATATCCGACTCTGTATGAATATCTGGCAAGTCTGTATCAACATCCGAATGTACAGTTTCTTGCACAAAAGTTAGCATAATCTCCGACGAAAGTAAGTCATTACTTACACCAGTACTTTGAAAATAAAACTGCGCTCCCAATAATATATGCAAAAAGAAAGCTCCAACAAATGCACCAATCCAAAGAGTTAATAATTGCTTCGTATTTGCAAAATTCATCGTTTCTTCTGCCACTATTTTAAGCTTAATATTGGTGTTCAATCTCATTAAAACAGGCTATTTTGAAATTGCAACTTTTTTCTTGACTGATTTTGTCATGTTTAATATGGTTTCCTAGTGATTTTGTGTTATTGGCAAAATCATTTTTGCTTGGCTGGCAAGTTTTAATCAGCGGGTCCAGCCTTTTTGTTATAAAATAAAATTTCAAAACAGAGAGGGGATGTTTAAAAAGGTTGTGATGTGTTATGCAAATAAGACGAAAAAATATCTATAAAAGCTGTGTGATTTTAAGTGCATTATCGGTCTGTATACCTTCATTTGTTTTTGCACGAAATAAAGATGGAGGTGCTATCACTGAACTTAAACCAATTGTTATTGAAGAGAAAAAAATAGGGACGGCCTTGGATTCGGTCAGTGTTCTGACAGATCGGAAAACCGCGAAGGATATTCGTGAAAAACAAATAACTGATGCCTATGATATTAGTCGTCTTTATCCAACTGTGGGCTATAACCCAGGAAATAACAGTTTTGTCATTCGTGGTTTAGAAGCAAACCGTGTTCTCACAACAATGGATGGTATTGTTCTTCCATGGTTCAATGATATATTGCGTGAGAACAGTGGTAACACAATGTTTGACTTTAGTGCACTTTCCACACTCGATGTTATTCAGGGATCGGATTCTAGTTTTTATGGATCTGGTGCACTAGGAGGAGTTGTTGCGTTGCGTACCCTTGATCCTGAAGATCTTATCACAGAAGGAAAAAATTGGGGTGGTCTGATAAGAGGTGGTTATCATTCTGTCGATAATAGTTGGCACGTAGATCAAGCTGTTGCAATGCGTGCTCAACAAACGTTTTTGCTTTTCCAAGGGTCTTATGCTGACGGTCATGAGCGCAAAAATATGGGAACCCTAGAAGGCTATGAAGAACGCACACGTAAAAACCCTGCTCATTTTGATCAAAATAATTTGCTCTTTAAAATTCACCAATACCTTGATGACAATCACCGCCTTGGTTTTACAGCAGAGCGTTTTGGTCACAATATTGATACACATTCATTGAATGCTTCTAAAAGATATTATGCCCCTAGTTCTGTTTATAATAAGGACGAAAAACTCCGTGAACGCCTTTCTCTTTCTTATGACTATAACGGCAATGAAGATGCATTTTTTGATGCATTTCGTGGGCAGATTTATTGGCAAAGACAGTCAAGTCATGATATTATGACTGCAGTTCGTGTTAAGGCCCCCACAGGGGATTTTTTGAGAGATAATTTTTTGCGTAATACCAATTATGGTGTCAACGCTGACGCTCTCAAAAAAGTTCATATTGGTACTGTAGATCATACGTTAAAGCTTGCGGCCAATGTCTTGTCATCTAAATTGCATCATTATTTGTTAGGGAAAGATAATTGTCACTTGGCGGAAAATGCACGGGGGTGCCTCTTTGTACCCGCTAATCGGTCAGATTCACCAGATACAAATGGCTATAATTTGGGTTTTGTTTTCGAAGATGAAATTGGCTTTGCTGATAACCATTTCCGTATAACACCTGGAATTCGTTATGATTGGTATGCGTATGTCCCTCAAAAAACGTCCTCTTATAAGAAAGCTCTGATTTCTGACAAATTTCCTCCAGAACGAAATGGGTCACGTTTTTCCCCCAAATTACGTGTAGAGTGGGATGTTCATGATCAAATAACACTTTATGCTCAATGGGCACAAGCTTTTCGGGCACCACGTGTTGCAGAACTTTACGTCTCTTATATAAAACCCCCTGCTTATTACTCGAAGGGCAACCCTGATCTTAAAGCAGAAACAAGCAATGGGTATGATGTTGGTATAAAGTATGGAAATGTAAATTTTGGTGGTTCCTTCAATGCCTTTTTCAATCAATATAAGAACTTCATAGATACTGAGGATAGAGGGCCATCAGAAGAATTTAAATTTGCGCGTCGGCATTACATGAATCGTTTTCACGTGCAAATTTTTGGTGTTGAGACAAAAGCCCATTTAGTTCTTAAAAATGGTTTTCATAGCAATGTTGCTCTTGCTTATTCACAAGGAAAAGATCTTGATAAAAAGGAGTATCTTAACTCAATTCCTCCTTTGAAAGCAGTTATCGGATTAGGATATGCAAAAGAGGTTTGGGGAAGCGATATTATCCTTACTTTGGCAGCCAAACGTGATAAAGTAGCCGGAGAATCTGATTACCAAAAAATTCCAGGATATCATGTCGTTGATATGACAGGGTGGTGGAAACCACTCGGTGAAACGGGACCTATTTTAAGAGCTGGTGTTTATAATCTTTTCAATACAAAATATTGGAATGTATCTGAACTTCCTTCAGGTAAAAGTTCAACACCAAAAGATTATTATAGCCAACCTGGTCGTAACTTTAAGGTGTCGTTTGTACAAAAATTTTAGTTACTTTTGTTAACCATTAGATCAATTAAAAAGGTTATGTCGATAAAAAATAAATTATTGCGTTTCTGTTCTTCTTGTTTTTTAAACAACATATTTTGAGGTCTACGCTTTAACTTTTGTAATTTATCGGTTTTTATTGTTCTATTGTTGATAAAACAAGGGCTTATTTGGTAGTAGGTTGAACCATTAGTTGATAGTGGTTCAACTTACTGTCTTTGAGTTGAAAAATTAAACACTTAACCCTCAAACAGGTAGCATAAGGATAAGCCCATGTCATACACAGCCGAAACGATTATTCGCTTGCGTGAAGAAAAAAAAGAGATGCGTAACCGCGATTTCGCGGATTCTATTGGTATATCCGAAGCAGAACTCATCGCGGCTTATTGTACAATCGGAAAAGCAAAAAAATTACACGCTGATGTCGCTACTTTCTTGGAAAATGCTCCTAAACTTGGCACAATTATGGCATTGACACGGAATAATAATGCTGTCCATGAAATAACAGGATGTTTTGAGAAGATTGTTCAAAGCCAGCACATCCCGATAACACTCGGTGAAATTGACTTGCGTATTTTTTCAAAACAATGGAAGTTTGGTTTCGAACATGATGTGATTATTCTTGGAACACCTATGAAAAGTTTGCAATTCTTTGATCAATATGGCATTGCCATTTTCAAACTCTATTCTAAAGACGCAACTAATATGGAAGAATGGGCTGCACTTGTTGAAAAGTTGCTTCATGACGATCAATCACCTGTACTTGATATTTCTCCCGTTCCTACTCCAGTACAATGTGATACGACAAAGCTGGATGTTGAAAAGTTCCAAAATCGTTGGCGACAGATGACTGATGTGCATCAACTTCATGAGATTATTTCTGAACTGAAAATTAATCGACATGATGCTGTAAAACATGCCGGAAATGAGTTTGCCGATGAGTTAAAAATAGAAGCTGTTGAAATGATGCTCAAACAAGTTGCACAAGAAGAGTTACCAATTATGTGTTTTGTTGGTAATAAAGGATGTATCCAAATTTTCACTGGGCAAGTGAAGAACATTAAGCAAATGGGACCTTGGCTTAATGTTCTCGATCAGAAATTTCACCTCCATTTACTCGTTTCTGGGATCAATAAAGTATGGCGTGTTCGCAAGCCTACGACTGATGGGTATGTCAGCTCACTTGAAGTTTTCGATAAAGATGATGAGATGGTTATTCAATTCTTTGGCGTGCGCAAGGAAGGTCAAAAAGAACGTGAAGATTGGCGCTCTTTATTGAATCGTTTGCCATCGTGCCAAGAAAACAGCAGTAACTAAGATAGGGTAAGGTTGAACATGTTCAGATCTCTTTTACATAGGTTATCAAACCTTTTTCTTATGTGTTTATTTCTCTCTCTTACTTGTTTTTCTAAACAAGTAATTGCTGAACCTGCAACGCGTTTTCCTGAAAATGCTCGAATTGTTTCTATCGGCGGAGCACTTACAGAAATTGTCTATGCATTGGGAGCCCAAGATCAACTTGTCGCCCGTGATAGTACGAGCGTCTACCCACAAGAAGCACTCAAACTTCCTGTGCTTGGATATATGCGTGCTCTTTCACCTGAGGGGGTTTTATCACTTGCTCCAGAGGGCATATTACTTGTTGAAGGAAGCGGTCCTGCTTCAACAATTGATATTCTCAAAAAAACATCAATACCTCTGGTGATCATACCAGAAAACTACTCTCGTGAAAATGTGATAGAAAAGATTCGCCTCGTTGGCCAAGCTATTCAGCGGGAAGTGCAAGCCGCTGCGTTGATTGAGAAATTGAAGCGTGATTTTTTAGACAACGATGCGCTTTTGGCGAAAGTAACAAGACCAAAGCGTGTTCTTTTTGTTTTCTCTGTGCAAAATGGACGTGTCATGGCATCTGGAACAGGTACTGCAGCTGATAGTATGATCAAACTTTCAGGCGCTATCAATGCTATCACCGATTATAAAGGATATAAACTTCTCAACGGCGAAGCGTTATTGAAATCAGATCCCGATGTTATCTTACTTGTAAAACATGGTGCAAAATCAACCAGCATTGATAAGATTTTAGCCATACCGGCAGTTCAAGCAACAACTGCAGCGAAAAATCATGCCATAAAACAGATGGATGCTATGTATTTTTTGGGATTTGGTCCACGCACTGCAGACGCATCAAGAGAGCTTATTGAGATACTTTATGGTGCACATCAAAACGGTAAGAGCTGATAAAAATGGTAAACGGTACATCTAGGATGCATTTACCTAAAGAAAAAGAAGGTAAAAAAATAAACCGTTCAAAGCAGGGGAAGATTTTATTATTAGGCTTAATAATATTCCTTATTTTCAGTATTTTTGGTGGGCTCTTGAATGGTGCAGCAAAGGTTTCTTTCGTTGATCTCCTCCATATGATGCTTACACAAGATTTTTCGGTAAGTAGTAAAACTCGTGATTACCTCGTGCTCATCGACATAAGGCTTCCCCGTGTTATCTTGGGATTATTGATTGGAGCAGCTTTAGCTGTCTCCGGTGTTCTTATGCAAGGGCTTTTTCGTAATCCTCTTGCTGATCCCGGAATTGTAGGTGTGTCAGCAGGTGCTGGACTTGGAGCAGTCTTAGCAATTGTTGTCGGTATTGCTTTTCCTGTTTCATTTGCACCTTTTCTAGAGCCTTATAAAGTTATCATAGGTGCTTTTTTTGGTGGACTTTTATCAACGATTATTCTCTATATAATAGCAACCCATAATAGCTTTACCTCTATTGCAACCATGTTGCTTGCGGGTATTGCTCTTGGTGCATTAAGCAGTGCAGTTGTCGGAACATTGATTTTTGTCGCAAATGACCAACAACTGCGTGATATCACTTTTTGGAGTCTGGGCTCTCTTGCAGGCGCTACGTGGTTGAAAGTATGGCTCGTTCTCCCTTTTATCGTTATTGGTCTTCTTTTCTCTCCCTTTTTATCACGAGCACTTAATGCCCTTGCTCTTGGAGAAGCTGTTGCTGGCCATATTGGTTTCCATATTCAACGCGTCAAAAATATTGCTATTCCCCTTGTTGCTCTTATGTGTGGTAGTGCTGTTGCTGTTAGTGGTGGTATTGGTTTTATTGGTATCATTGTTCCTCATATTTTACGTCAGCTCATTGGTCCTGATCATCGCTATCTCATTCCTTGCTCTGCTCTCTTGGGAGCAGCATTACTTATTTTTGCTGATATGTTTGCGCGCTTAATTGTTGCCCCCGCAGAATTGCCGATTGGGATTGTAACAGCACTTTTTGGTGCACCTTTCTTTCTATGGATCCTTATATGCAAACGAGGAACAGACTTTTCATGATTGAAGCAACAAATATTTGTGTTCAGCGCGGAAAAAAGCAGATTCTTAAACACATTAATCTTCAAGCTAAAAGTGGTGCTTTTACCATTATTATTGGTCCTAATGGATCAGGAAAAAGTACTTTTATCAAAGCTTTGAGTGGTGAAATTCCTTACAGTGGAAAAATAACCTTAAATGGTTATAATGTATGCCAAACAAAAACTCATGAAATGGCAAAAATGCGCGCTGTACTACCACAATCAACAACGCTCGTATTTCCATTCTTAGTCCATGAAGTTGTAGAGCTTGGCCTTTCTGTAAACCAATTTAGCATTGCCAAAGCCGAATTGCAAAATCTTATCCAGAAAGCTTTAGAGTGCGTTGACCTTTCTGATTATGGCAACATGTATTATCACCAATTATCAGGCGGAGAACAAGCTAGAGTGCAACTTGCCCGTGTACTTTGCCAAGTCTGGAAACCTGTTCATAATGGGATTCCTCGCTGGATGATATTAGATGAACCTATTGCTAGCCTCGATATTCAACATCAAATCATCGTTATGGATATTGCTAAACAATTTGCCCATTCTGGTGGCGGCGTTCTTGCTGTTCTTCATGACCTCAATCTCGCGGCACATTATGCAGATAACATGATCTTGCTCAAGGAAGGTGAGATTTATTGCGAAGGAAATGCAACTAATGTTTTGACAACACAAAATCTCCGCGATGTTTATCATTGTTCTTTAAACGTTTCTGAATTACCTAAAGAAGATATCCCTTTTATACTCCCTCAAACGGCATCCTCCTATGAGAATTAGATCTCTAAGCTATCGGCTTCAATCTAAAAACTAAAGTCCATAGCAAAATAAAACATGCAAATATTCAAGAATCTTTTTTATTTTTATATGAACTCCTTTTTGTCATCTATCATTAAAAAAGAAGACCAAGCACCCTAAAGATATTTTGGGAAAAAATACCAGTTTAAAATCTTTTAAGATTTTACGTAACTAAAAACATGTGAAATTTTATTTGCTATCAAACTGTTAGATTATACAAATTTATACAACATAAACATGCGTTTTCCCACTCTTTCTATCACTTTTATCTTTATAAAAATGATTCAAGAAATGCGTATAAATGCCTTTGTTATAATAACGGAGTGTATTATTTATATCTTCTAAGGACCATATAGAAATCAAGTACCTTTCTCCCCTCCATAAAAGATTTATTTGTAGCTTTAAAGGTAATGTTTTCTTTATAATACATATACTTTAGCTTTTTTTTATAAATAAATATTGATTTATACTGATATTTTTTACTTTTCTCTCTCTATTAAAAAATTGTTTATTGGCATATCACAATGCAAAAACAATGCGGAATATAGGGAGGAAGAGAGAATATAGAAATAGCGTTTGTCTTCTGCTTCACAGGCATAATGATGATTCCACTCAAAGGAGTACTATCATTTATAGATAAAGCCTCCACCATGGCAATGCAAAGAAATGAAATCGACAACAAGGTGAAAGATATCTTTATAAAGTGAATTAACTCATACGGGGGATGCTGTTTTTGTACAAAAAACGCTAAAAATATTGTACTTTTTTATGCCTCAGGTTGAATAATTTTATCACCTTACCCCTTATCAAAACACCTTATGAAAAAATATATCTCCAGATCTCTTCACGGCACAGTTTAAATGATTTTTACACATTTTTTCTATGTTATCATACAATTATAAAAAAGTTATGATTTTCTTTTTCTTATAATAAATTATATCCTTAACTCTTTTTTTTTAATCATTTTTAAATTGTTTTTTAACTCTCTCAAGTATCCTATTAACAATATAGATTTCCTCTTCAATATATATATATGAAAATAACGCGGAATTGCTCCGCGTTAACAAAATTATCAAGGTGTATGGATTATTCTATGACCCGACCATACTCATGATTTTATAGCATAGACAACGGTTGTATTAACAGGGCGCGTTTCTGCCTCACCCGTATGGGAAAGAGTTACCTTGTGTGTATGTGCACCAGCAGAATCTGTTCTCCCTTTCAGGGTCGCATTATAAGTATAATGATTCGGGAGTCTCCCAATATCACCAACGGGCCATCCTACCCCTTGATACTCAAAATTATGCGCATGCTCGCCTGCGTTTTCAATACTCCCAATATGCGTATGTGATTTTATGCTATCTTGTTGTTCATCTGCAAACTTTCTACCACCATCTAAACCCCGACCATTATCAAAGCCGCGTAAAAACATGCCTCTAAAATCAGGAACTTTAAAAGTTTTATTGCTGTCTTTTCCCCATTTATCACCTATTGCCTTGAATAACTGCGGATAATCTTCACGCTTATAGGCCTTACCATCACATAAAAGCCAACCATTTGGCACATTTTGCATAGCAAATGTTGCAATGAATCCAGAGGGGAAACTTTCTATCTTTGGTGGTGTAGGGTTTAATAAATACCAACCCTCATGCTCTTTTATTAAAACACCATTATTGTATACCATTTCATAAATGCCATCTGTTTGAAATTCTCCACCTTCTAATGGTATAATCCCCGCATCAGTGGCTTTATAGATAAGCTTTTCTCCTATATTATTAACAGTTATTGTTGTCACGCCAATATTTACACCACAAGCTTTAAAACGTATGACGATATCATTGTTGTATTTCTTTATAGGCGAAACTGTCTTTAAAGTAATTAATGTTGTTTTATCATCCACATTTACTGTAAAGCTTGAATTAATAGATCCACCATTATCTGCAAGATATTCGCGCACGCGCTGCATCATCGCCCGTGCACTATCATTAACAGAACTAGGCGGCTGACCTTCTGCCCAATTAATGATACTATCTGAATAAGCATTTTCATCAGCCTTTAGAGACCAATCGTAAATATTAGACATTTTAAATCCCCCAATTATTTTCATAGTTTTTCTAACAATTTCTCGTTCTGTGCACTAAAATGTGCTGCCGCTGTTGATGGGTACATCATAACCACTGCACCATCCGTATTTACGCATTTTATCTCTCTTCACTCCTTCCAATTTTATAACCTAAATTCACCAGACGCTTTTCATAACATTAGTATTAATGCTTTCTCTTCTAATGTATAATGTAACCACCTCATCTGATGTTACTTAATATCTTGCTTTGTTCTTATTATATAATTATTTTTCAAATCTTGCATCTTGTTGCAAAATTTATAAATACTATTCAAAATTTTTCTTATTATGGATTTCATATAACCATTATTGAATATAGTAACTTATCATCCACATAAAAAATTTCTGACTTAAACATTATCTTTTTTTATTTTTTTCAATAGTTTAAATCTATCTCGTCGATATTTTATACCATATATTTTAAACAAAGAAATTCTATCTTTTGGCTATCATTTGTATTAAAACTTTAAAAATTAGCTTCAGATTTTTTGCATGCTTCATTATGTTTTTATTCACACGCAGATACTTTGTTCTATTTTATTCAATTTCTTCCTGAAATTGTGTCACAAGATTAGCACCAATGTTTTTTGAATAAGCTTTTGTTCAATCTAAATGTATCATAGAGAATATATTCACTATGGACATTTGCTCCACACTTTCATTGAACTGGAAATGAAATACTTTGAAATATCAAATATCACATACCTTCACAAAACTTGAAGGTTGTATCCGACCCGGAAAAAATTAAAAAGCCCAACCTCGGCCCTCCCCCAATTTTTATGAACAATATCCTTGTTTTTTAAACGCCCCATAACCAACTTTCCCCCTCCCACACTTAGCACATCTCCCTCTATATATTATTATATGTATATTTTTTTTGCAAGAACAATAAATCATTCTAAACAACATCTTGCAATTATTGGTATTCTTCTTAATTCATGGCAATATTATTAAAGATTAGGTATTGTTTCACGCTTTTGTTTATCGCATTCTTAATGGGAACATCCCCCTCATGAAGAATAGAATGCTCCAAACAAAATATAATGATAGTGCATATTACGCACTTTTTTAAGAAATATTGCTCAAAATATACTCCTTTTATTTTACGACAGCGCACGTCAATAATAAAATAGTAAGCCATTATAGATCATCAGCGTTAAGCTTTTGAAGATACAAGCTGGAACCCATTATACATTTTGTTGGCCCTACGTTTTGACAGTCCTCACATCTTAGAATGTTCATTAAATGACATTTGGCTTCCTTTCTTCAAGTGTTTTGCCCCATACGCCCCCACTTATGACGTGCAAGGAAGTGATTTTATATGAAAAGATGTATGATGAGAGAATCTTATGGTATTCTGAGTTATTATTTTAATATGAAAAAATCTCAATCAGAGCCATAAACTATCTAATTTTTCCCTGATAATCCGTTTTTAACTTTATTCTGGTTTATAAAAGCTTCAATATCATAGTTTATCACTTCATAATATCTATTTTCACTTAAAAAAAACACACCAAAATCGTTTAAAATATATTTTTATGATTGACAATATAGATATTTAAGCCAACCATATTCGTATTAACAAAAATACTTCAAGTGGGAGGAGGCATGCAAATATTAGAATAGATATTGTATCAATTTTCAAAGTAACTTTTCTTGAGCTGTATTGGATTTTCTTTGCTACAAAGCAATATTATTCCTATTCGCCCGAATGCTCGTGATTGATAATTTGAATACATCTCCATTAACATCGCAACCTATTTTTGAACTCTGTGTCTATAAGGAAAAAGTTTGTGCAGAAAAATACTCCATCAATCAGTTGTAGCCCCTTTCCCTCTTCACGCAAAATTTATCAACAGAGCCTTCTCTTTTCTGATGTGCGCGTACCATTGCGTGAAATTTCACTGACTGATGGCAGTGGTGAAAAACCTTTAAACGTCTACGATACTTCTGGCCCCTATACAGATAAAGACATGATCATTGATATTACAAAAGGCTTGCCAGCAATTAGCTTACCTTGGCTCTCTAAGCGGGATGATACTGAAACTTATCCTGCACGATCAGTGAAACCTGAAGATAATGGATTGGCTTCTGATAAAAACCTTACACCAGCCTTTAAACAAAAACGTCCCATTTTACGAGCAAAACATGGCAAAGCAATTACACAAATGGCTTATGCGCGCGCAGGCATTATTACAGCGGAAATGGAATATGTGGCTATACGAGAAAATGAAGGATTAGCAGTAAAAGAACGGCAGAATGTACCATCAAATGAAACATTTTCTGGATCAATACCAGAAATTTATACTGCCGAATTTGTTCGCAATGAAATTGCTTGTGGACGCGCCATTATTCCACAAAACATTAATCATCCAGAGTGCGAACCCATGATTATTGGGCGTAATTTCCGTGTTAAAATTAATGCCAATATTGGCAATTCAGCAGTAACGTCATCTATGGAAGAAGAAGTTGATAAAATGGTTTGGGCCATTCGCTGGGGAGCAGATACAGTTATGGATCTCTCTACAGGTCGAAATATTCATAATATTCGTGAGTGGATTATTCGAAATGCCCCTGTTCCTATTGGAACTGTTCCACTTTATCAAGCACTCGAAAAAGTACAGGGTGTTGCCGAAAACTTAACATGGGATATTTTCCGTGATACCCTTATTGAGCAAGCAGAGCAAGGTGTTGATTATTTTACCATTCATGCGGGATTAAGATTACCTTTTATCCCTTTGACCGTTGATCGGGTAACAGGTATTGTTTCACGAGGCGGTTCTATTATGGCAAAATGGTGTCTCCATCATCACAAAGAAAGCTTTCTCTATGAACATTTTGATGAAATTTGTGATATTGCAAAAACATATGATATCTCTCTTTCATTAGGAGATGGGTTACGCCCTGGCTCTATTGCCGATGCCAATGATGAGGCCCAATTTGCAGAGCTTAAAACCTTGGGAGAATTGACAAAAATTGCTTGGAAAAAGGATGTACAGGTTATGATTGAAGGACCAGGACATGTCCCAATGCACAAAATTAAAGAAAATATGGAGCAACAATTAGATCTTTGTCATGAGGCGCCTTTTTATACTTTGGGACCTCTTACAACGGACATTGCTCCTGGTTATGACCATATTACATCAGCAATTGGTGCCGCTATGATTGGATGGTTTGGAACTGCTATGTTGTGTTATGTAACACCTAAAGAACACCTAGGACTCCCCGATAGGAATGATGTAAAAACTGGTGTGATCACTTATAAAATTGCTGCTCATGCCGCTGACCTTGCTAAAGGTTTGCCTAGAGCACAATTGCGCGATAATGCTCTTTCGCGTGCACGATTTGATTTTAGATGGCACGATCAATTTAACCTTTCTCTTGATCCAGAAACAGCCTGTGCCTTTCATGATGAGACAATGCCTAAAGAAGCCCATAAATTGGTGCATTTTTGTTCCATGTGTGGACCAAAATTCTGTTCTATGCGTATTTCCCATGATATTCGTGAGGCAGCTGCAATAAGAAAAACAAAAGGGGAAGGTATGATCGCCATGGCCGAAAAATATCAGAAAAATGGCGACCTTTATATGGAAATTGTTCCTCCTCAAAAAAAGAAAGTAAATAGTTGAAGAACATTCTTATCAAAGGTGCAGGTGTAGGCGGCTTAACAGCTGCCTTTATGTTACAGCAAAAAGGTGCTTCTGTTACTGTATCGGCCCCCCCTCATTCACCTATAGGAAGTGCTAGTTGGTATGCAGGAGGAATGCTTGCACCTTACTGTGAAAGGGAAAGTGCAGAACAAATTGTTGAAGATCTTGGTGTACAAGCTATACAATGGTGGCGTAAAACGCTCCCAAACCTTGTCATACAAAAAGGCACTTTAGTGGTTGCACCTACACGAGATAGAGGAGAGCTTGAACGATTTTCTGTGCGTACGCATAATCACAAAACCGTAGATAATACAGAAATAGCTCATCTTGAACCAGATCTTGCGGAACGTTTTAACTGTGCACTCTTTTATGAAAATGAAGCCCATATTGATCCTCGCAAAGCACTTATGACTTTAAAAGAAAAGCTTCTCAACAATGGAGCCTGTTTTGTTGATGTAGAAATAGCTGAAAAAAATTTTGATATTGTTATTGATGCGACAGGAATAGCACGTTTAGGAAAAGATAAAAATATACGGGGCGTACGCGGTGAAATGCTTCTCGTGCGCTGCACCGATATTAAAATTTCGCGTCCAATTCGTCTTCTTCACCCACGGTTTCCTCTCTACATTGTACCTCGACAAGATAATATTTTTATGATTGGTGCAACGATGATTGAAAGTGACTTTGATGGTGCAATCTCTGTAAGATCAATGATGGAACTGCTCAACGCGGCTTATACTTTACATCCTGCTTTTGCTGAAGCAGAAATTATTGAATCTGGCGTTGGTGTTCGTCCATGTTATCCTAATAACTTCCCTTCTGTGCATAAAGATGGTAACTTTATTTCTATTAATGGATTTTATAGACATGGTTTTCTGTTGTCTCCAGAAATGGCAAAACGAGCAATGAAATTGGCATTGGAATAAAGCATGCAAATATTTGTTAATGGTGAAACAGTCCAAACAGAAGTTATGACTCTCGGTCTCTTGCTTGAAGAATTGGGGTATGAAGGAAATTGGCTTGCAACTGCTGTTAACGCTGAAGTTGTTCCCATAGATGCGCGAAGCCAATTTGTCTTGCATGAAGGAGATAAAATTGAAATTTTAAGCCCAATGCAAGGAGGCTAAAATTATGCTGAATCTTTATGGACGACAATTCTCTTCCCGTCTTCTATTAGGTACAGCGCAATATCCTTCACCAGCAATCCTTCGTGATGCTATTCATAAATCGAATACGGAAATTGTAACTGTTTCCTTGCGCCGTGAAACTGCAGGTGGAAAACAAGGTGGACAATTTTGGAAATTTCTTCAAGAACTTGGGGTAACAGTGCTTCCTAATACTGCTGGTTGTTATACTGTTAAAGAGGCCGTAACCACAGCCCAATTAGCAAGAGATCTTTTTAAAACGGCTTGGATTAAACTCGAAATTATCGGTAATTCAGATACCTTACAGCCAAATATTTTTTCCTTAATCGAAGCTGCTCAAATTTTAAACAATGAAGGTTTCAAAATTTTTGCCTATACAACGGATGATCTCATTGTTGCTGAAAAACTTTTTGACATTGGTTGCCGTGTTATTATGCCTTGGTGTGCTCCTATTGGTTCTGCCAAAGGACCTCATAATACTGATGGATTGCGTTCTATCCGTGCTTACCTTCCTGATGCTACTCTTGTTATTGATGCCGGCATTGGACGCCCATCACATGCCGCCATTGCGATGGAACTCGGTTATGATGCAGTACTGCTTAATACCGCAGTTGCTAAAGCAGCTGATCCTGTTTTGATGGCTGAAGCATTTTCTAAAGCTGTTCAAGCAGGACGTATGGGATATAAAGCTGGCATGATCGAAGCACGCAATGTAGCAGTCCCTTCAACACCAATCATTGGAAAAGCAGTATTTTCATGAAACTGGATCCTTTTTACCTCATCGTTGATAACGCTGATTGGATTGAACGTTTGCTTCCTCTTGGCATCAAGCTCGTACAATTGCGTATGAAACATGAAAATCAACAAATAATCCGTCAACATATTAAGCGTGCAAAAAACATATGCAATAAATTGGGAGCACAATTAATTATTAATGATCATTGGGAAATAGCAATTGATGAAAAGTGTAATTTTATTCATCTGGGACAAGAAGACCTAAGCAATGCTGATCTTCACGCAATTCGTAAAAGTGGTATAAAAATTGGTCTTAGTACACATGATGAACATGAATTGGATATCGCACTCTCTGCTAATCCTGAGTATATTGCACTTGGTCCTATTTATCCGACAATCTTAAAAAAAATGAAATGGATGCCGCAAGGACTAGAGAAAATCAAACAATGGAGAAAGCGGATTGGTGCTTTACCTTTGGTGGGTATTGGTGGTTTAACACCAGAACGCGCAGTTGGTGTTTTAAAAGCAGGAGCAAATAGTGCTGCTGTTGTGACTGATATTATCCTCCATAAAAAACCTGAAGAGCGTGTACAACAGTGGATAAAAGTGACACAAACATGGCGTTGATACCTTCCATTCTTATTGTTGCGGGCACTGATCCAACAGGAGGTGCTGGTATTGTTCGTGATATAGAAACCTCTGCGCATTTTCAAATAAAAGCAAATTTAGCAATTACTTGTGTTAACGTACAAGATGATAATCGCGTTGTCGAAATCATTCCAATGCGTGGAGACCTCGTCGCTGCGCAAATGCGTGCTGCCCTAGATGCAAATCCAATAAGCGCAATAAAAATCGGTATGACGGGGACAAAAGCAATTATAGCAGCAATCTGTAACGTACTCAAAGACTATCCCCATGTTCCAGTTATTTTGGACCCTGTACTTGTCGCTTCATCAGGAGGAAAACTAATAACGGAAACAATCATCGACACTATGATCGATAAACTGCTTCCTCATGTTGATCTTTTAACACCGAATAGAGAAGAACTCGCTCTTCTTAGCCAAAGTCCATTGGCATCTCATGATAAGCAAGCAATACAACAAGCAAAAAAACTTTTGTCATTGGGAGCTCGCTCTATTTTAGTAAAAGGGGGACATGCGGAGGGGCCTCTTGCAATTGATAGCTTCATTGACAAAACTGAAGTCATAAATATCTCTACTCCACGTTTAAAAGGAACAATGCGAGGAACAGGTTGCATTCTCTCAAGCGCTATTGCAGCGCATTTAGCATTAAATGAACCTCTCATTTCAGCGGTAAAAAAAGCAAAAGAATATATCCACACATTGCTTTTAACCCATTGTAAAAATAGTTTATAACGTCTTAGTATTTTTCTCATATCAAATTAATATTTATATATTTCAATTAATATATTTATTTTTAATAAAAATTATTTAAAAAATATAATAATAAAAAAAATTTATACTTTATTTTATAAATAAAATACTACAAAAGTAACTTTCATTAAGTATTAAATATAGAATATAATGATAACAAATATTATAACACCACTTGCATTCAGTGAAAAATTCTTTTATTATGAATGAGTTTAGTCTGTTTAAAAAGCTGAAATAGCGTAATTTAAACAAATTGTACATTTAGATATGTATATAATCGCGAACACTCGCATTTTACGATTTGCCTTTTTTGTGAAAAGAGAGAATTTTATCAGCGTTCTTATACATTAATGGCTAGCGAATACATTTAATAAAACTTGAAGGATAATTTTGTTTGATCTATAATCGCTAGATCATTAGAAAAAGTAAAATGTTAAATCAAACGCCGTGCTCAATTTCCTATGAAGAACTCTTAAACTTTTATAAAGAAAGTGGTGCGGATGCCGTTCTGACGGATTTCCCTATTGATCGTTTTAAGCAGTCTGCTTGTTCAGAGAAAAAATTAATATCTGTCGTGAACATTTCTCATAATCAACAAGCATCTGCCAAAACATCTCCAACCGTAAAATTAGATCATCATCAGCTGCATAACTCTAGGACTATACAAAATGAATCCACAGCTATAGAGAGTGCAAAAAGTGCCAAGACACTTGATGAATTAAAATCTGCTCTCCTTGCATTTAATGGCTGTTCATTAAAATTGACAGCAAAAAATACCTGTTTTTCAGATGGAACAGCAGGAAGCCCCCTGATGCTTATAGGCGAAGCACCAGGACGAGACGAGGATATACAAGGAATTCCTTTTGTGGGAAAAGCCGGGATGTTGCTTAATAAAATCCTCGCATCAATTGGCTTAACAAGAAATAATGTTTACATTGCCAACACTATTCCTTGGCGTCCGCCAGGAAATCGTACACCAACACCAAGAGAAGTTGCCTTGTGCCGCCCTTTTATTGAACGGCACATTTATTTAGCGCGTCCTCGTGTTCTTATAGCACTGGGAGGTGTTGCTGCACAGTTTCTTACTGGATCTCAAAATGGGATTATCCGTACAAGAGGGAAATGGCATATCTATGAAAGCGAGGATAATATAAAAATACCTGTTATGCCAACTTTCCACCCAGCTTACCTTCTTAGAACCCCTAGTCAAAAGAAGCTTACATGGATAGACTTCTTAGAAGTAAAAAATCGCCTCGACAGCCTTTTGTAATTCTTTAATCCTATCTTGCTTCTAAAATTAACACACCCTTCTTTAACTCTTAAAATACAAATGGGAAAAAACTATGAAACAGCCAATAACATCTATTTATCGTTTGGAAGACTACCAACCAACCCCTTACGTTATCCCTAAAACACAACTTTCTTTCCAATTGGCACCGACAAAAACCTATGTTACAGCCATATTGTCTATTGAATCCCGTCACGATACAAAAGAATTAACACCTCTTGTTCTTTCTGGTGATGATCTTACTTTAATTTCCGTTTCTATTAATGATGAGATATTAGCCCCTAACACTTATAAAGTGACGCCTTCACGTTTAGAAATTACAACGCCACCAACGGCTCCTTTTACATTGAAATTGGTTACAGAACTGAATCCTGAAAGCAACCGCCAACTTATGGGGCTTTACCTTTCAAATGGTGTTTATTGCTCACAATGCGAATCGGAAGGTTTTCGTCGTATTACTTATTTTTACGACCGCCCAGATGTTCTTTCTACCTATAGAGTGAAAATTGAAGCAGATTCTCAAACAATCCCAATCTTGCTTTCAAATGGTAATCTGGTGGAAACAGGAATTTTAGAGAATAATCGCCATTTTGCCATTTGGGAAGATCCTTATCCCAAACCATCTTATCTCTTTGCTTTAGTAGGTGGAGATCTTGATAAGTTAGAAGACCATTTTACAACTGTATCTGGACGACGTATCGAGCTTGGTATCTATGTAGAAAAAGGAAAAACCGAACGCGCAACCTATGCAATGGATGCTCTTAAACGTTCCATGCGTTGGGATGAACAATGTTTCGGACGCGAATATGATCTTGATATTTTCAATATTGTCGCTGTGTCCGACTTTAACATGGGAGCAATGGAAAACAAAGGCCTTAACGTTTTTAATGATAAATATGTTCTTGTCGATCCTGAAACAGCAACCGATCAGGATTATAGAAATGTTGAACGTGTCATTGCACATGAATATTTCCATAATTGGAGCGGTAATCGTGTTACCTGTCGCGATTGGTTTCAACTCTGTTTAAAAGAAGGATTCACTGTTTATCGTGATCAGGAATTTTCATCAGATCAAAATGTACGCAGCCTACAGCGAATTGAAAATGTAAAAGCATTAAAAGCGACGCAATTTGCAGAAGATGCAGGACCTCTTGCGCATCCTGTACGTCCTCGTCAATATAGCCAAATTAATAATTTTTACACCACAACTGTTTATGAAAAAGGTGCTGAAGTTGTTCGCATGATACGAACTATTTTAGGTCCTACTCTTTTTCGTAAAGGCACTGATCTTTATTTTCAACGTCATGATGGACAAGCTTGTACAATTGAAGATTTTATTACCTGTTTTGCTGAAGTGTCTGGTCAAGACTTCTCCCAATTCATGCTATGGTATGAACAGGCAGGAACACCCAATGTAGAAATCGATAGTCATTATAGCGATGGTGTTTTAACAATTCATGCAAAGCAACATATTCCCGCAACCCCACAACAAAATACAAAAAAGCCCATGCTTATCCCTATCGTATTTGGCTTGTTAGGACCTAACGGAGAAAACCTCACCTATGAAGCAGATACAGATATTCAATCAGATGTTATGCTTTTATCCAAGGAAAGCCAAACCTTTACATTAAAGGGACTGCGTGAAAAACCCGTTTTATCACTGCTGCGAGACTTTTCAGCACCAATCATTCTACACACGCCATTCAATGAAAGAGAACTTATTTTTCTTGCACAACATGATGACAATCACATCAATCGCTGGCAATCTCTTAATCATTTAATGACGCAAGCTTTGATTCAAAGCATTCAAGATAAAACACAAGAAAAAGCAACATTCCCTTCTGCTTTGCTAAAGCTGATTGAAACGATCATAATAGATGAAACCTTAGAGCCTGAATTTCGTGCCTTCTGTTTAAATTTACCTAGTGAAGTTGAGCTTGCTCATACAATCGGTAAAAATATTGACCCAGATCGTATTCATTGTGTCCGCAATCAGTTTTTAGTTTCACTTGCACAAACCCATCAAGAGCTCTTAACAAAATTCTATGAACAAATGCAAACCCAAGAGCCCTATTCACCAAACACTGCACAAGCTGGAAAGCGAGCATTAAAGAATATCATACTGGATTATCTTTCCATTGCTGAAGCCAATCCAAATCGTGCTGCTATACAATATGCAACAGCTGATAATATGACTGACCGTATGGCGAGTATCGCTGTTCTCGTGAAGCGTTTTAATGAAAGTGCGCAGGCACAAAATGCCTTAAATGATTTTGAAAACCGTTATCAGCATGACCCTTTGGTCATGGATAAATGGTTTTCTATTCAAGCAATGGTTGCTGGCACATCAACACTTGAGAATGTTCAAAAGCTCATGCAACATCCGCTGTTTTCACAAGATAATCCTAATCGTGTACGTTCTCTAATCGGTGTTTTTGCCTCTAACAATCTCACGGGCTTTAACAGGATGGATGGAGCATCTTATCATTTTCTTTGCCAAGTCATTTTGGAAATTGACAAAAAAAATCCACAGCTTGCTTCACGATTATTAACAATGATGCGCTCTTGGCGACAATTAGAACCTATTCGACAACAAAAACTTGAAACTGAATTAAAAATGATTGCTGCTGCGCCAAAATTATCAAGCGATGTTGCTGATATCATTAATCGTCTGCTTACTTGAAACAAAAAATTATTTTAAATCAATATGCTATAATATTTTTTAAAATAAATTCTATAAACTATTCGATCATCATTAAATCTATAAACAGGCAATCTAAGCCTGTTTATAGGTCACGTTTAAAGTGCTTTTTTCTTTTCATATTCCAAAATCATAAAAGTAAAATTATTTTTTTAAAAAAAAAGACTGGACAGAAGACTCCTGTTTTGATTCATTGCACTCGATGGGGTTACTATGAATATCGAAGCAGTTTTTAAATCACATTATTCCAAAATTAAAGGAACGCGAGATGGCTAAATTGGACGCATATAATGCGCCAAGGGAGGTGTATGCTGATTCAAAATCAAGCGCTCAAAGTCGCAAGGAGCGGACAGAGCGTACCAATCTGTTTTCTGGTCCTGCCTATCAAAAACTTCTTTTTATTGAACCTTGGCTGCGACGTTCACTCCCATTTGTAATTCTTGCATTTCTTGTTACGCTAGCAGCGATCCGTTTCCTATCAATCTATGATTGGCGCAACACAATTGATAAAAACACGCATTCTACCATCACTCTCTTAGCTTCTCATATTACCAATACGATTGACCGTGACTTACTTACCGCCGCTCGACAAGGAAAAACTGCTGCTCTTTCTCATAATCATTTACAAAATATCCTAACTAATTTTCGTAACAAAGGTCTTATAAAAACCAGCGCTGTTATTGCTATTGTCGATCAAAAAGGCAATGTCCTAGCTTCATCAAGTTCCGAGATTGTCTTAGGAAAACCCTTACAGGATTTTACCTCTGAAAGCATTGCTTTACAAGCTCTAGGAAAACATGCTGGAATCATGAAAATTACAATAGGAAAAGATATTCCTGCTCTCGCTTCCTTTCAGCAAACAGAAAATGGACAATATGGGGTATTCATCAGTGAAAAAATGCAACATATTTACATGGAATGGCGGAAAGCTCTCTCGTTAAATATAACCATGTTCATTGGAACTAGTGGCGTTATCCTTGCTCTTCTTTATGCTTATTACAACCAAATTGTACGAGCACGCAAAACAGATCTTGTTTCAGAAAAAATTCAAAACCGTATTGATATGGCAATGATGCGTGGACGCTGTGGACTATGGGATTGGAATATGGCAAGTGGACGCGTCTACTGGTCACGAGCAATGTACGAAATGCTCGGCTATGTCCCTCAAGATGCATTGCTCTCAATTTCCCAAATTAGCGCCATTATCAATCCAAATGATGCGAATTTTTTTGACCTTGCTCAGGAATTAATGAGCGGTAAAAAAAAGCATATCGATATTAACGTTCCTATGCGTCATGCTGATGGTCATTATGTATGGATGCGTATTCGTGCCGAAGTGACTGAAGAAGAAGAACCCCATTTGGTTGGTATTTCCTTCGATATTAGTGAACAGCAACAATTGGCTGAACAAACGGCGCAAGCCGACCTTCGTATCCGTGATGCGATTGAAAACATTTCAGAATCTTTCGTCTTGTGGGATGCTGAAGGACGTTTAGTCATGTCCAACAGCAAATTTTGCGAATATGCCGCTATTCCTAAACAAATTCTCCAATCAGGTATCCAACGTGCAACCGTCGAAGCCATGGCACGCCCTGCTCTCAGTGAATATCCCCTTAAAGATGATGGTACTGGTAACTTAACCAGTATTCGCCAAACGGCAGATGGTTGTTGGCTCAAAATTAACGAACGTCGAACCCAAGATGGAGGTTTAGTTTGTATTGGGACTGACATTTCTGAGCTTAAACAACAACAGGAAAAATTTGAAGACAGTGAAAGGCGTCTTTTTTCTTTCATTCAAGAACTCAAGCGCGCGCGAGGGAGTGCTCAACAACGCGCAACAGAAGTTGAAAAACTTAATAAAAGTTTGAAAGCAGAAAAAGAACGCGCCGAAAGTGCTAATAAGGCTAAATCAGAATTTTTAGCCAATATGTCTCATGAATTGCGCACGCCTCTGAATGCTATTCTTGGTTTTTCAGACATCATGTTGCAATCGACTTTTGGTCCTCTTGGTTCACAACGCTATAAGGAATATATGCATGATATTTACAATTCAGGAACCCATCTTCTAACCCTTATCAATGACATCCTTGATATGTCAAAAATCGAAGCAGGAAGATTTACGCTTGATTGTAAAAATACCGATCTTGAGCCCATCATTAGTGAAGCAGTACGAACACTAACGCCTCAAGCTCAAGAAAAAAATATTGTTGTTACAACAAACATTACCCCAGAACTTCATGCTGAAGTTGATGGTCGTGCAATGAAACAGATTTTCCTTAATCTCATCTCTAATGCCGTTAAATTTACGCCTTCTGGTGGAAATATTGATGTCTGCGCTTTCAAGAAAAAAAATAACCTTATTTTTAAAATTACAGATACAGGCGTTGGTATTCCCCAATCAGCAATTAAAAAACTTGGGCAACCTTTTGAACAAGTCGAAAATCAGCTCACTAAATCTCATACGGGCTCAGGTCTTGGATTAGCCATTTCACGCTCCTTGCTAGAACTCCACAAAGGAAAACTTGAAATTACTTCAAAAGAAATGAAAGGAACAACTGTAACGATTATAATGCCCATCACACAAAGTTAAATTTTTCCATTTTGTTCCCGTTGTAGTAAAATCTGTTTCCGTTTGTCCCCCCAACGATACCCTGAAATAAAACCATTTTTACGCACAACACGATGACACGGAATGATAATAGCCAATTCGTTACGTGCACAGGCATGAGCAACGGCACGAAAAGCTTTCGGCATACCAATACGGCATGCTAAGATCTCATATGAAATTGTTTCACCACATGGTATATCACATAATACTGCCCATACTTGTCGTTGAAAAACTGTACCATTTATATCTAAGGGAAAATTATATTTTTTTACCAGCTTAGGTGTTTCTATCATGGCTATAATATGGGCAACTTCTCTCTTAAATGTATTGTCACCTACAACTTGTTGTGCATCACCAAAGCGTATCGTAAACTCCTGTAATAATTGCTCTACAGTGTCTCCTAACGCACTATGACAAATCCCTTTTTGAGACCTAGCCACCAAAAGCTTTCCTATTGATACATCTTTCAGACAGAATACTCTCGTTTGGGAAATATTCAGCATTTTAGTCTTCTTTATATTTTAAAAAGTTTTGAACATCATCCATAAAGTAAAGGGAGAGTATTCACTATCTTTTAAAAACAAACAAAATCATTCTGAAATTATATCCTTAGCCATTGTATTAAACACTCTCACTTTTTTATGAAATGGAAAGATACATAGATTGACTTTCTTCCTACCCTAAAACGGAAACTTCGACCAGAGCTGATCTATCAACAATCTTGCTTTTTATATAACAGATTCCAACTGAAACTATTTGATATGGTTTATTTCATAAGCTCTCTACAGACAAATCCTGCTCTGAATTCTATCATATACTCTAACAAAAACACCTTAATGTGGTAAAGTTTCATACCTTATATCACAACTCTAAACGGCAGTATTTTACGGAACAACACGATAAGCTTCCCATTTTATTTTACGAAATCCCATCGAACCATAAATAATAGCTTATGTTTTACAAGCAACAGAAAAAGCGCGTGCTCTCTTAAGCAAAAAACGTCATAAAACACAAAGAAAGTATGCCGGCAATGAATTGGAAAGATGTTCCGGCTTTTTATGCTCCACAGTATGCTTGAATATTCTAATTTGTTGGAGCACTGTTATTATTTTTTATCAAAGGTCATACTTTTGATAAACTGACGAGATGACTCAACTCAAAAAAGAAATTTATCTTCAATTTTATGAAAAAAAGCATGGAAAAGGTATTTTAATGCTTACTTTCTTTGTCACTTAACTTATAAAATGATTGTAGCCTCAGAACTGAAATATTTTGCCCGCAACAATCGCACATAGATATTTGTCATAGGAAAAAGTCATGCCCAAACGCACAGATATAAAATCTATTCTTATCATCGGAGCAGGACCTATTATCATTGGTCAGGCATGTGAATTTGATTATTCAGGCACTCAAGCCTGTAAAGCATTAAAAGAAGAAGGTTACCGAATTATTTTGGTAAATTCTAATCCTGCCACGATTATGACAGATCCAGATCTAGCTGATGCAACTTATATAGAGCCCATTACTCCTGAAATAGTTGCCAAAATTATTGCTCACGAGCGTCCCGATGCCCTTTTGCCCACTATGGGAGGACAAACAGCCCTCAATACTGCTTTATCATTAAAGCGTATGGGTATTTTAGACCGCTATCATGTTGAAATGATAGGAGCCAATGCTGATGCTATTGATAAAGCTGAAGATCGTGCTTTATTCCGCCAAGCGATGGCAAAAATTGGTTTGGAAACGCCACGCTCTATGTTAGCCAATGCAACAGAACTGAAAGAAGAAAATCGCCAACAACACGCAAAAACGTGTGCTGAACTTAAAGCAAAGCTTTCTGGTGCTGCGCTTGACAAAGCACTCGAAGAACTTGAGCGCAACTGGCGACATACCGAAGCTGATCGCAAACAACATTATATCGCTCATGCAACAGCAAAAGCAGTTCAAGCTCTTGATGTTGTTGGGCTTCCAGCTATTATTCGTCCTTCATTCACCCTTGGTGGAACTGGTGGTGGTATCGCTTATAACCGCTCTGAATTCTATGAAATTATTGAACGTGGGCTTGAAGCTTCACCAACAACAGAAGTATTAATTGAAGAAAGTGTTTTAGGGTGGAAAGAATATGAGATGGAAGTTGTTCGTGATAAGAACGACAACTGTATCATCGTTTGTTCTATTGAAAACATTGATCCAATGGGGATTCATACCGGTGATTCGATCACTGTAGCACCTGCTCTCACCTTAACCGATAAAGAATATCAATGTATGCGTAATGCTTCGATTGCTGTTTTGCGTGAAATTGGTGTTGAAACGGGCGGATCCAATGTACAGTTTGCTGTCAATCCTGAAAATGGGCGCCTCATTGTTATTGAAATGAATCCGCGTGTTTCTCGCTCTTCAGCGCTTGCCTCAAAAGCAACGGGGTTTCCCATTGCCAAAGTAGCGGCTAAACTGGCTGTTGGTTATACACTTGATGAATTAACAAATGATATCACGGGTGGTGCAACACCAGCATCATTTGAACCTTCTATTGACTATATTGTGACAAAAATTCCTCGTTTTGCGTTCGAAAAATTTCCCGGTTCATCACCTGTCCTCACAACTGCGATGAAATCTGTAGGAGAAGTCATGGCAATTGGACGCACTTTTCAAGAATCGTTACAAAAAGCACTCCGTGGACTTGAAACAGGGCTTACGGGTCTTGATGAAATTGTGATTCCAGAGCATGCTGAAGGTGATGAAAAAAGTTCTATACGCTCAGCCATTGCCATACCAAGCCCTGATCGTCTACGCTATATTGCTCAAGCCATGCGCACAGGCTTACCCTTAAATGAGATTCACCAAATTAGCAAAATTGATCCGTGGTTTTTAGAACAAATAGCCTCCATCATTGAAATGGAGCAGCGTATCCGCATTCATGGATTACCCCAAGATGCAGATAATTTACGTATGTTAAAAGCTATGGGCTTTTCAGATGCGCGATTAGCCTCCCTTACAGGGAAAGAACCCGATTATATCGCAGCTTTACGTAAATCACTGAATGTTAAATACGTCTTCAAACGGATTGATACTTGTGCCGCTGAATTTTCTTCTCCTACAGCCTATATGTATTCAACATATGAAGTTCCCTTTGCAGGTGTAGAGCACTCGGAAGCACACGTTTCTGAACGCAAAAAAATTGCTATTTTAGGCGGTGGACCAAACCGCATTGGGCAAGGTATTGAATTTGATTACTGTTGCTGCCACGCTGCTTTTGCACTGCGTGATGCAGGATTTGAAGCGATTATGATTAACTGTAATCCTGAAACAGTTTCAACCGACTATGATACCTCTGATCGCCTTTACTTTGAATCTTTAACAACAGAAGACGTTATCGCTATTTTAGAAGCAGAACAGGAAAAAGGAGATTTGGTTGGAGTCATCGTCCAATTTGGCGGACAAACACCCTTGAAATTGGCAAGCGCTCTAGAAAAACACAACATCCCCATCCTAGGTACTTCACCTGACGCTATCGACTTAGCAGAAGATAGAGATCGCTTTCAAAAACTGTTATTTAAACTTAATTTAACACAACCTCAAAATGGTATTGCCCACTCCATTGAACAAGCACGCCTCATTGCCCACGAACTAGGCTTCCCCTTGGTTGTACGTCCCTCTTATGTTTTAGGAGGACGTGCTATGCAAATTATTCGTGATGAACGTAGCTTACAAAATTATTTACTTGAGAGTGTCCCTGAATTAATTTCAGAAGATATCAAAGTCCGTTATCCTAACGACACAACAGGACAAATCAATATATTGCTTGGTAAAAATCCGCTTCTCTTTGATACCTATTTAACAGAAGCAATTGAAGTAGACGTCGATTGTCTATGTGATGGCAAAGAAACACTAATCGTTGGTATTATGGAACACATTGAAGAAGCTGGTATCCACTCTGGTGATTCAGCATGTTCTCTACCAGTCCATACGCTCTCAAATAAAATAGTTACTGAATTAGAGCGCCAAACCAAAGCATTAGCACAAGCACTTCATGTTCGCGGCTTAATGAATGTACAATATGCTATAAAAGATGACACCATTTATGTCTTAGAAGTCAATCCCCGTGCTTCACGTACGGTCCCATTTGTTGCAAAAACGATTGGTCGCCCTATTGCTAAAATGGCTGCACGTATTATGGCAGGAGAAACGCTTCATGATGCTCTTGAAGCTTATGGTGGATTACCTTCTTTGCAAAAAAAACAACATATTGCCGTCAAGGAAGCCGTATTTCCTTTTGCTCGTTTTTCAGGTGTTGATACACTTCTTGGTCCAGAAATGCGCTCAACCGGTGAAGTTATGGGTCTTGACTATGAGTTTTCGCTTGCTTTTGCTAAAGCCCAGCTTGGAGCTGGTGTAAAACTCCCTAAAGAGGGAACTTTGTTCGTTTCTGTAAGGGATGAAGATAAAAAACGCATCTTAAATCCTGTAAAACGTTTAACTGAGCTTGGCTTTTCTGTTGTCGCCACAAGTGGAACACAAAAATTTCTTACCGAACACCACGTTGAAGCAAAAAAAATTAACAAAGTTCTAGAGGGACACCCCCATATTGAAGACGCTATTCGTAATCGCCAAATTCAATTAATTTTTAATACAACTAGCACGGCCAGTGCCATCTCAGACTCAAAATCATTACGTTATGCAGCACTCATGCAAAATGTTCCCTATTATACAACAATAGCTGGAGCCGAAGCCGTCGTAGAAGCGATCAAAGCACTCAAAAAAAGGCCCCTTGAGGTACGTTCACTACAAAGTTATTTTAGTTGAATTTTTTCTACTTAGCAAAATGTACACTGTTTTCTTATTTTTCTTTATATAAAAATTGATTAAGACTTGCTTTTTCTTCTAAAAACTTTTATAGAGGTTTCATCGAATTTTCGGTTACGTGACTTTCTTTCCTGTGCAATCTGCACTTTCGACGAAACTTCTCCCACCTAATTTCGATCTACAACCGTATTGAAGAAATGAAAGCTTCAATGCTCAATATAATTATATATTCTAAGGAGTTTCCTATGTCTACAGGAACAGTTAAGTGGTTTAATACAACAAAAGGTTTCGGATTCATTCAGCCTAGTGATGGTAGTGCAGATGTATTTGTACACATTTCTGCCGTCGAGCGTTCAGGTCTAAACAGTCTTAATGAAGGGCAAAAAATTTCTTATGATGTTCTTCAAGATCGTCGTTCAGGAAAATTTGCCGCTGGTAACCTTGCAGCTCTTTAAAGTTTAAATTCTGCAATATTTTATTTAGAAATCTTCGTCTGTAACGACGAAGATTTTTTTATTTTGTATAAAGCATTATTTTACCTTGTGAAAATAAAAGACTGCTTATCTCCTTTGCACAATTTATCAAATCTCTCTTATACTTCCTCAAAAACTTTCATAAAACCTACGAAGAAATTACCTTGTAAAAATCTCAAAAAAGAAGAATATAAAGCCCGTGTAAGAGTATTTTGGAAGTTTTTTATTGCATACAATATAATCTCTTATAGAATATCCTGAAAGCAATAACCATTTGTTGATATAATATAAGGATTTAAAATTATGGCTTTTATTGCCGACAAACTGTCTCGTATCAAACCTTCTGCAACAATTGCTGCTTCTCAAAAAGCTCGCCATTTAAAAGCATTAGGACGCAATGTTATTGCTTTAAGTGCTGGAGAGCCAGACTTTGATACCCCAGACAACATCAAAAACGCGGCTATTGAAGCTATTCGGAGGGGAGAAACAAAATACCCTCCCATATCTGGAATTCCAGAATTGCGCCAAGCAATTTCTGCAAAGTTTAAAAGAGAAAATAACCTTCTTTACCAACCAGAACAAATTATTGTTGGTACTGGTGGAAAACAAATTCTCTTTAATGCATTCATGGCAACTTTGAATAAAGGAGATGAGGTCATCATTCCATCCCCTTATTGGGTTAGTTATCCAGAAATGGTCGCACTCAACGATGGTACGCCTGTCTTTTTAGAAACAAAAGCCGAATTTTCTTATAAACTCCAACCACAAGAGCTAGAAGCTGCCATTACCCCAAAAACCAAATGGTTCATCTTTAACTCTCCTTCAAATCCATCAGGTGCCGCTTATACATATAATGAATTGAAAAAACTCACAGATGTTTTAGTAAAATATCCTCATGTTTATATCCTTTCCGATGATATATATGAACATCTCACATATGAGGGTTTTACCTTTGTTACTCCAGCTCAAGTAGAACCAGCGCTTTATGAGCGTACACTCACAATGAATGGTGTTTCTAAAGCCTATGCGATGACGGGATGGAGAATCGGTTATGCAGGCGGACCACAAGAACTCATTAAAGCCATGGATACCATTCAAGGTCAGCAAACATCTGGCACAAGTGTTATTTCACAATGGGCTGCGGTTGAAGCACTCAACGGACCACAAGACTTTATCACTAAAAATAAAAGTATTTTTCAAGCACGCCGTGATCTCGTTGTTTCCATGCTAAACCAAACTCCTGGCATTCACTGTCCAACGCCCGAAGGTGCTTTCTATGTTTATCCTTCTTGCGCAGAACTTATTGGCAAGAAAACACCTAACGGCCAATCTATTACGAATGATGAAGACTTTGCCATAGCGCTTCTAGAAACAGAGGCTGTTGCTGTCGTCCAAGGATCTGCTTTTGGACTTGGACCAACTTTTCGTATTTCCTATGCAACATCAGAAAAATTACTTGAAGAAGCTTGTTTACGTATCCAGCGCTTTTGCAACAGTTTAATTTAAGATTTGTAATATCATCTCTTATGATTGTTTTTTTGCTAAATGTCAGTATATCTGAAAAAATATCAGAAACTGTATCATGGTCTAAATCTATCGATTCAACAAAATAGAGGCTATAGATAAAGATCAAAAAAATCTAGCTATCAAATAAATGAATCGGTCTATTATCATAAGATGATGAAAATCCTATTCTACTTTCTCCATTCAATTTATAACTCTAAAAAGACTGAGCACTTTTAAACACGATTGCCCTTATAATCAACGGCCCTTACAATAAAATCTTTTCTATTTCTTGGCTTATTCTTCGTCCTAAAATAAAGAAGAAGCCACCTCCCGTCGTTGTGTAAACAATCCAGTTTCCTTTAAGTTATCTCTAATAACTACTTGATTTATTTCATAGGCTTTATGAACAAGACCTGCCTTAAATATTCACCTCACACTCTAATAAAAAGCACTTCATGTATAAGGTTTTAAATATTTTATATCACACCCCTAAAAGACAGACTTTTATGGTACAACAGAATAAATCTCTCTCAAATTCCTCATTGAACTTTAGTATTCTTAAAAAATTGTTGGAGATCCACAAGTTTTGAAATTTTTTCCTTATCAACTTCCCATATATTGCAATTTCTAGGGACTCTTTCAAAAATTAAAAAAAAAGCCGGACATACGTCCGGCAAATTTGGAAAATCCTCAGAGATAAAATCAATCTGATAGATCTTCGTAAGGGAACACTCAAGAAAACGCACTGGGAGGCAACATTATCAAGAGATAGTGTTCTATGTCATTTTATAAGAAAAAGCACAATAAAGACTTAAGCGTATCTGCTATGCAATAAACACATAGCTTTAAATTTGTCTCCATCATGTAGCACTCTTCTTAATTAAATATAAAAATGTAAGCTACACCATCACAAGATTATCCATTTTTCAATATACAATAACCCTCACGGTTGCTAGCATTCATAAAAAACATTTATCCATTTTTTTTAAATATTTACCCGCACGGACTCCCTCCACTTTTAATGTGCAACAAACAGTTTTACTTGATTCAATATAGGAAAATTTGAAACAAAAGAATATTACGGGAGCCTCAAGTTGTAAAACAGCTAACTGTTCCTTATAAATTAAGGCATTAATATTAAAAAGACCACTGGCGGGCTTTTAAAAAAATATAATCTCGGAAAGCATTTAACCTTGCCAAATTCTTTAAATTATAAGGATAACAAAAAAAAGTATCAAAAGAAGGAATATCAACCATATCAGGAAAAAGACGCACCAAATGCTCATCATTATTGACGATATAATCAGGAAGCACAGCAATCCCAAGATCACGCATAAGCGCATTCTTTATTGAGATGATATTGTTGATTTGTAGAACTGAAACGCGCAATGATCCATCACTTCTACCAGCCTTTTCCAACCAATTTAAACCAGACAAATAAGGTGGGACAGGTTCACCGAACGAAATAATACGATGCTTATCGAGATCAGATAATTTTTCCGGCTTTCCATAATTTGCAATATACTTTTCCGAAGCATAAACATGCATATGAATTGTAAAGAGTTTTCTTTGTATAAGATCAGGTTGTTTGGGTTGATGTAAGCGAACTGCACAATCCGCATGACACATTGTCAAATCAAGCTCTTCATCGGAA
This sequence comes from Bartonella sp. TT110JLCBS, assembly GCF_042193405.1. Lineage (NCBI taxonomy): Bacteria > Pseudomonadati > Pseudomonadota > Alphaproteobacteria > Hyphomicrobiales > Bartonellaceae > Bartonella > Bartonella sp. TT110JLCBS. Next base: position 124,765 of record NZ_JBHILT010000001.1, on the reverse strand, counting down.
AGCAAAAGCTGAACCTGCATATCAGGATAAAGACTAAGAAATTCTGGCATCCGCTCAGCAATCCACCCTGCCCCCATTCCAAAGGTCGAGGTCACACGCAAGTGCCCCGTTGGTTTTGCATAGCTTTCACTTAATTGCAAACGCACACTTTCAAGCTTCATCAAAACATCATGAGCTGTACGATAAAGAGTTTCTCCCTGTTCTGTAAGAATCAAACCACGCGCATGACGTTGAAATAAGGATACCCCAACCTCTTGTTCTAAAGCCGAAACCTGTCGTGAAACGGCTGATTGAGATAAATGAAGTTTTTGAGCAGCATGCGTAAAAGACCCCGCTTCTGCTGCAGCGTGAAAAACCCTTAACTTATCCCAATCCAACGGTGGCGCCACAATTAATTCTACCTCTATATTCTCTATGTTCTCAATGAGTGACTAACGCTTGGGTATATCCAAAAACCGTTCTGCTTCCAACGCTGCCATACATCCTCTTCCCGCAGCTGTTACAGCTTGACGGAATGTTTCATCTGTCACATCCCCAGCAGCAAAAACACCAGCAATGCTTGTTGCTGTTGAGTCCGGTGCTGTCCATAAATAGCCGCCTCGTTTTTGTTTCAGCTGTCCTTCAAACAGAGAAACAGCAGGATCATGCCCAATGGCAATAAATATGCCCTCTGCATTCACTTTCATCTCGTGACCTGTCTTAACATTTTTCAGACGCGCCCCTGTTACAACAGCGCCCATTTCCCCCTGTGCTGGCAGCCCCACAATTTCTTCAACCACATGATCCCAAAGAACACGCACATTATGACAAGCCAGCAACCTATCTTGCAAAATTTTTTCTGCCCGAAACTGCCCCCGCCTGTGAACCACGCTTACACTTTTAGCCAAATGCGATAAATAAAGTGCTTCTTCAACAGCCGTATTTCCTCCTCCCACGACAATAACGTCCTTATCACGATAAAAAAAGCCATCACATGTAGCACAAGCGGAAACACCTCCGCCCATAAAGGTCTGTTCACTTTCTAAACCAAGCCAGCGTGCTTGAGCTCCTGTTGCAATAATCAGTGCATCACAAGAATATTGTGTTCCTGAATCCCCATATAAGACAAAAGGATACTTCAATAAATCAGCCTTTATAATTGTATCATAGATAATTTTTGTCCCCATATTCTCAGCTTGTTTTGCCATTTGTTCCATCAACCATGGTCCTTGAATGGGATCTGCAAAACCTGGATAATTCTCAACATCAGTTGTAATTGTTAATTGTCCACCCTGCTGCAAGCCCGTCACCAAAACCGGCTTAAGCATTGCCCTTGCTGCATAGATCGCCGCTGTATAACCAGCCGGACCTGAGCCAATAATCAGCAGACGAATATGCGATTGTACCATTAAATCCCCTTCACTTTATTATAACTTAATTATTCTATAAATGATAACGGAATGCAGCCTTTTAAAAAAATATTTTTCAAGAGCCCTAATTATGTTATGTATACTTCTTTTCAAGTTTTATGAAAAGGTCTGATTACTAATTCATCAAGGCACGCTAATGTTAAGAATTAATTCTTATCCTATAAAGAGAAAAATGTAACTTCTTATGAGCACAAAACCATAATAAAAAGAGATACAAAGATAGGGAACGATCATTTTTCAATTTATTATCAATGTCTGTGCACGTTTTGCCTTAATCATGGGAGGAGCAATGCTTTTGCCAATTTTTGTGGATTTGCACGACAACAATCGTAATTGGATAAGCTTTCTCTATTCTTGTGCCATAACCACCATGTTAGCAACGCTGATTCTTTTAGCAACTAAGGGAGCTACTTGTCGTTTTTCAGCACGGCTTGGCTTTATGCTCACTGTTTGTCTTTGGCTTACAGGAAGCATCGTAGGTGCCTTACCTCTTTATCTTTCTCCTCTTCCCATTTCTCTCGCAGGAGCCATTTTTGAATCTGTTTCTGGAATTACAACAACAGGCTCTACTGTCCTTTCTAATCTTGATAATTTATCGCGAAGTATTTTATTATGGCGTTCTCTTATATGCTGGATTGGGGGCATTGGTTTTATCGGTTTAGCCCTCTTACTTTTGCCTTCACTGCGTGTGGGTGGCGTGCGACTTTTTCATATGGAATCATCTGATAAATCTGAAAAAATATTGCCTCGCATCAACCAAATTGCTAACGGAATTATCATCGCTTATGTTGGATTAACATTGGCTTGTATGCTTTCTTATTTTGCTGCAGGCATGAATTTATTTGATGCTATTAACCATGCAATGAGTACAGTAGCAACAGCTGGTTTTTCAACGCATGATGCTTCTTTTGGCTATTTTTCTGATAAACCAGCCATCTTAATTATTTCAACAATCTTCATGTTGTTTTCTGCTTTACCCTTCGTACTTTATGTTAAATTAGTCCTTCCTGGACACTCCAAACGCTTCCTTGACCCACAAGTGATTGTTTTTCTCCATATCGTTCTCCTTTTCAGCTTTGCTTTAGCGGCATGGCTACGGTTTTATGATCATCGCGCGTTCCACTTGATTTTCCTTGATGTCATTTTTCACCTTTCATCCATTATTAGCACCACAGGTTATAGCGCTGAAGATTATCAACTTTGGGGACCGTTTGCGCTTGGAATTTTCTTCATTGTTTCTTTTACAGGCGGATGTGCTGGTTCTACTTCTGGTGGCATGAAAATCAATCGCCTCATTATTCTTTGGCGTATTACACAAACAAATATAGAAAAACTTCTTTCTCCTAATGTCGTTGTAAAAGCGCGCTATGATCACTCAAATATATCAAATGACGTTGCCCAAGCCGTTTTGTTTTTTGTCTGTCTTTATATGTTTTGCCTTGTTATCGGCACTGCACTTTTGCTTACAACCGGTCTTGACTTTACCTCTGCCTTTACAGGGGTCCTAACCGCACTTTCAAATGTTGGTCCAGGCTTTGGAGATATTATTGGCCCCACTGGTAATTTCTCTACAATCAACGATCATGCTTTATGGATTTTAAGTTTTCTAATGTTAGCTGGACGCCTTGAAATCATAACAATATTCGTCCTTTTTATTCCCGCTTTCTGGCGTGAACAATTTTAATGCAGAGAGTATTTTATTCTACCATGATAAAAAGTTGACAAGATAAAAAGGCGAGAACAGTATGCGTCATAATATTCACTCCTTACCTAATCTACTGAAGATTTCCTAAAGTTTCATACAAAACATCATATCAATGATATAAAAATAATTCAACAAAAACAATCAAATACCGATATTCTCAAAGCCATAACATACAAAACTTCACCTTATTGATCTTCTTTATCAAATAAAGTGGACGCATAGAACATTCTTTTTTACGAATAATATCTCATGCAAAAAATATGAATATTTGCTGATAAAAATGTTTTTTTTAACAGAATTATGTTCTTATGGAAAATAGAATGCCGTTATATTACGAATTCCCAAGCCTGTAAAAAAACATCTCACAATACTCACACGTTCATTTCACGACATCCCTCATAAAATATATAAGATCTGATGGGGGACCATCATTTTTACTTAAATAATAAGGTGCAGGTCGGTACCACAAAATAAGATATAAGTTAACACTATCATATTATTTTCTTGCTTTTAATGTTGCAAAAGCCCGCATTTCAGACAATTTATAAGAAATCTCTTTACAGCTTGTTTTCTATAGTTTTTATCCACCACATACTTTCTTCCGATTGTGATGTGCAAGAGGATAGCTCTTATTGATTTAATATCAACAGATTTGACATGAGAAAATCTTACGGTACTCTAAGCTCTTATTCAAATTGAAAAGGTAAATTATTTATAAAAATCATATATATTGATCTTAAATCCATCTTATTATGAATTTATTGAAAATATGTACGACTATTTTATCCATGAAGATACCATCATTATCTTTTTAAGACAAGAAAACGTTTTTTTTTGCTATCTATTTAAGTCTTACAAAACGAACAATATCAGCACAACCCCGTATAAGATAGTGCATAAATCCCCAGACTTGAGTTAAAGCATTATTTTCTTATTCTAAAATATCAATGAATAAAAGTAGCTTTCTTCTCTCCTAGTATGCTTTATCATAAACTACATATCGCTCTCAAGCGTATACATTTTTACTCTTTTATCCAAAATTTTGAGAACTTTTTATAGCGTGCTACTAAAGACAATATAAATTTTGTAAAATAACATTTATATCATTGAGCTGTTTTCTTGATGACTATGAAAAACCTTTAAGGAAAATACTTTTATCATTCTTCAAAAAGATTTTTGATATAATAATCAAAGTGTTTTTTCTGCAAACAGTTCTTTGTAAACACTTTCAATCTTGCTTGCCTCTTTTTCCAAAGGAAAGTGAGTACGAACATGGGTTAAAGCTTTCTTTCCGGCTGCCAATGTCTTTTCTACATCAGCAAAATAAGGTTCAATTGCTGCTGTTAAAGCCGCTCCATCTCCTGCTTGAACAACCGTTCCTGTCGCTTCTGCAACCAATTCTTTATAAGCTCCTGCATCACTCGTTACAACCGCAACCTGTGATGCCATTGCTTCTAATGGTGTTAAACCGAAACCTTCTGTACGAGAAGGTGCAATATAAAGTGTTAAACGACGATACCACAAAGGGATGTCCAGAATCTCACCAAGAAAAATAATGCGATCATCCAGACCAGCCTTAGCAATCTTTTGGCGTAATTCTTTTTCAAAATGATAATATTGCTCTGTCGTACGACCAGCGATAAGTGCCGTCCATTCGGGATAGTCAGGCAATAATGCTATCATGGCATTAACAAATAAATCTGTTCCCTTTGAGTAGCGCAGACGCCCAAAACATCCTACCGCATATTTTCCTGGAAATCCTGTCGAAGAAAAGCAATCATCAAGAGTGTGTGGTGGAGTAAAACGCCTCACATCCACCCCATGCATAATAACCTTATGAGGTACTTCTAGATAGGCGCTCGTACGTGTACTGGTAGCGATAACCCTATCCATACCGCGAATCAACCATTTTGTAAAAGGCTTATGATGACGTTGTGAAGCCGATGTGAAGATAAGTTTAAGCTTCATTCGCAAAACATCGCGCAAAAAAATCCCACAAAGCATCTCAATATTGCGTCGCGCATGCCAAATACGAAATGGTTTCCCTTTCGGACTTTTCCAAAGTCCGAAAAGGTCCCTAAAGGCAAGAGCCGGTAAACTTTGTGGTAATCCAAACCCAAAAGTGGATATACGTACACCCTGTTCGCGTTGCAGTGGAATAAGCTGAATAATCGTAGATGTTACTCCCGACAAACGCCTTTTAAAGTGAGGCGCAATAATTTCAGTTTCGTCCAAAGATACACGCATAATAATCCATATGTTATTTAGATGTACTGAACCTTAATGATCTCGTAATTATGCGCACCACCTGGTGCATTCACCTCAATCACATCACCTTCTTGCTTGCCAATAAGTGCACGTGCGATAGGCGAAGAAATAGAGATTTTACCAACCTTTACATCAGCTTCTTGATCCCCTACAATCTGATACACTTTTTTTTCCTCAGTATCTTCATCCAAGAGTTTAATGGTTGCACCAAATTTTATTTTGTCACCTGAAAGACGCGAGACATCTATAACTTCTGCCCGAGCGATATAATCTTCAAGCTCATTTATACGCCCCTCATTATGACTTTGCGCTTCTTTAGCAGCATGATACTCGGCATTTTCTGATAAATCACCATGTGCACGCGCCTCAGAAATTGCTTCAATAATTCGCGGACGCTCCTGTTGTTGACGCCAACGCAACTCTTCCTTAAGACTCTCAAAACCAGCTGTAGTCATCGGAACTTTTTCCATAATCCGTCCCTTTCTATTACACGGAAGGTTTAATAAAAATACAAAAAACGGCTTCCAAAATTACTTTTGGAATCCGAAAACTACGATATTTTTATTATATAGTACAGTATCGCTGTTTTCCATACAAAAATAAATAAAGGAAACAAAACATGCACAAATAGTGATTAAAACATCTCATTTTGGTGTTTAAAACGTTAAACTTCACTCTTCTCTTTAAAGTGTCTTAAAGAAGAAAGAATTGTGTTTTTTTCTATTTTATTATAATCTAGTAAAAGAAATCATATGGGATATGAAGAGAAAAGGATAGAAAATCTCTAAAGAAATTCTTTACAGAAAAATGAAAAAAATCGTCATTTTTTTTATGTTTGGCTCTTTCTTTTTAGCCACAACAATATCAGAGGCAGCAAATGCTTTTGTTACGAAAAATCTTAATTTTAGAACAGGTCCCAGCACTCAGTATGCACTTTGCGGCTTAATCTCTGCTGGAGAATTAGTTTTTGTTAAAAACTGTGAAGGAAATTGGTGCCATATCCGATATAACACTCAAATAGGTTGGGTGTCATCTCGTTATCTTTCATTTAAAGATGGAAATGATCTTTATCACACGTATACAATGTCTTTAATGCCCAAACGTACCGATTATTCTCCATAACAGCCATAATAACTTATGCCCTCTTGAATATCATCATGGCAAAAATGCAATAGTATTCACGAACAACCACAAATATGCCCCTCTAAAGAAATACTTCGAAGAATTTGTCTCATAGAAAAAACTTGATCAATATCCTAATCAAGGCTCCAATAAACCAAAACAAATCTGTTCAATAACGTTTTGCTGTTGTCGTAATGAAATTGTAAAAATTAGTATTTTCTTTAAAATCACCAGCACTTTTCTATCAAAGGATACAACAATGAAAAATGGTGTTACTGCAACAGTAGAAGCTCTTTCTGCTCTTATTGCTTCAGGTAATCCTCTTTTTAAGAATGGTGCATTATGGACACCTCACCGCCCTATTCGTCCTGAAAAATCTGAAGGTGGTATTCCATTTCAACTCGAAACATCTTTTAAACCAGCGGGAGATCAACCTCAAGCCATAAAAACTCTGGTTGAGGGAATTCAAAAAGATGAACGTACACAAGTGCTTTTGGGTGTTACCGGCTCAGGAAAAACCTATACAATGGCCAATATCATTGAAAAAACACAGCGTCCAGCTCTGATTTTAGCTCCCAATAAAACTCTAGCAGCGCAGCTTTATGGGGAATTTAAAAGTTTTTTTCCCCATAATGCTGTCGAATATTTTGTTTCTTATTATGACTATTATCAACCAGAAGCCTATGTTGCACGCTCTGATACCTATATTGAAAAAGAATCCTCAATTAATGAACAAATCGACCGGATGCGTCATGCTGCAACACGCGCCGTCTTAGAGCGTGATGACGTTATTATCGTCGCCTCTGTCTCCTGCATCTACGGAATTGGTTCCGTAGAAACCTATACGGCCATGACCTTCCAAATAGCAAAAGGGGACAAACTCAATCAACGAACACTCTTGGCTGATTTAGTCTCTCAACAGTATTATCGACAAGATATCAATTTCATTCGTGGTTCCTTTCGTGTACGAGGGGATACAATCGAAATTTTCCCTGCCCATCTTGAAGACCGTGCTTGGCGTATTTCGCTCTTTGGCGATGAAGTGGAAACAATTACGGAATTCGATCCTCTCACCGGACAAAAAACAGGCGATCTTCAATCGATTAAAATTTATGCCAATTCACACTATGTAATACCGCGACCAACACTCAATCAAGCAATGAAAGCCATCAAAATGGAACTGCTTCAACGCCTCGATGAGTTGAACGCAGCGGGACGTCTTTTAGAAGCACAACGTTTAGAACAACGTACAATTTTTGATTTAGAAATGTTAGAAACCACCGGTTCATGCGCCGGAATAGAAAATTATTCACGTTATTTAACAGGACGAAAACCTGGTGAACCACCACCAACCTTGTTCGAATACATTCCAAATAATGCTCTTGTTTTTATCGATGAAAGCCACGTAACCATTCCCCAAATTGGGGGCATGTACCGAGGTGACTTTCGTAGAAAAGCAACCTTAGCAGAATATGGTTTTCGCCTCCCTTCTTGTATGGATAACCGTCCTTTGCGCTTTGAAGAATGGGATGCTATGCGCCCACAAACGATTGCTGTCTCCGCAACACCTGGACGCTGGGAAATAGAACAATCTCACGGCACTTTTGTGGAACAAGTTATTCGCCCAACAGGGCTTGTTGACCCACCAACAGAGGTTCGTCCAGCCAAAAATCAAGTCGATGATGTTGTGAATGAAATTCGTAAAACAATTCAAAAAGGCTACCGTACATTGGTGACAGTTCTCACAAAACGTATGGCCGAAGATTTAACGGAATATCTCCACGAACAAGGTATTCGTGTACGCTATATGCATTCTGACATTGATACATTAGAACGCATTGAGATTCTACGCGATCTTCGGCTTGGCACCTTTGATGTCCTCATCGGTATTAACTTGCTCCGAGAAGGCTTAGATATTCCAGAATGTGGTTTTGTTGCCATTCTAGATGCCGATAAAGAGGGCTTTTTGCGCTCTGAAACTTCACTCATACAAACAATCGGACGTGCTGCACGTAACGTAGATGGCCGTGTTGTCCTCTATGCAGATACGATCACTGGTTCCATAGAACGAGCCTTACAGGAAACACAAAGACGTCGACAAAAACAAATAGCCTATAATGAAGAACACCATATCACACCGAAAAGTATTAAAAAAAATATCGGAGATATTCTCAATTCAGGCTATGAAAACAACCATATTCATACAAATATCCCTGATGTCATCGAGAAAAAAAATATGGTTGGCAACAATTTAGCATCTCATATTAAACACCTCGAAAAATTAATGCATGAAGCAGCTGCTGATCTTAATTTTGAAGAAGCAGCACGCCTTCGCGATGAAATCAAACAATTACAAAAGATAGAACTAGAACTCGCAGAAAATCCCTTAACACAACATAGCGAACAATCCACCCATGAGCGCGTATTACAACCAAGTCTTTTCTCCAAACCAGACCTTGCACACATGGGACCAACCATGGACACTGGTATTTTGGAAAATCAAAAAGGAAAATCTCGTAAAAACACCCCTAATCAAGCAACAATAAAACGAAAAAAACGCAATCAATGAAGGAGCAAAAAATTTCAAACCGCATAAAATAATCTTCAGCTCTTCTAAAAAAAGACGAAAGCTCAAAAGCAAACAGCGTTATCCGAAAAATAGACAACCTCCAACATCAAGGGTGCTTCAATTTGTCTAAAACAACATGAGAGAGAATATTTTACAAAAATTTCTAAAATATATTATCTTTATACAGTTATACTCTGATATCTAACTCAATATTATTTACCCTTACAAGAAAATATTCAAATAGAACACTGTCCTATAACACAAATAAAGTAAAATAAGACTTTCTCATATAACCATAAGCCTCTGATAAAAAATGATAACTTTTATTCATATACCTATTGTTCAATTCATATTGTACCAAACAATAAAAAACTATCCCTAAATAAAGAGTTTATATTCCATAGTAAAAAATCGTGGACTCTCAATACAAACTTATTAATTAACCTCAAGCAGAGTACATTAATTGAAATCAAAATTCTGTTATGATTTCATTTTACTGTCTCCGCGATAGATTTAACTAAATAAATTTTTATTTTTTTGTCACAATAAAGTCCAAAATTGTTCAGACTCTATTCAGTTTGAAACGTGTAGGATGTGAAAAATACGAATTTACACAAGGAGCATCATTATGAAAAAAGTGATCAGGTTAGCGGCATTATCAGCAATATCAACTGTGACCGTTTTGATGCCGCTAAATGCAACGCTTGCGGATATGGCATGGAAGCGTAGTGACTCTATCTCGAGAGAAATAGATGATATGATGAGGAAGATGCGTAAAGAAACAGATGATGCGATAAGGGAAATGAAGAAGAAAGCTGATATCCCGCCTTGCGGTTTTTCTCGCTCCCATTGTTCTGATAGCAAACGTGGCTTTTTTTCTGATGATTTCCAAAAGTTTGTTGATGATTTCCGCAAGCGTTCTGATGATGACAAGAGAAGATTTAAAGCCAAACATAGTAAGGCGGAACAACAACACCATCATCACCATTATCATCATTTTGAAAACAAAACATATCATTACGTCGAGCGCAAAAAGACAAAACACAGTAATATTCATATAGACAACTCAGAAGATGCTTTAGCGGTGGGTATTCTTGATCTTAAAACTGGTACGATTCTTGGTACAATTTTAAAAAAAACAGAACAGCCACAAGTGGTTTATCAAATAGTACCACAAAATCAGATAATTTATCAAAAAGTTCCGCAAAATCAAAGAGTTTATCAAGTGCAGCAAATGGTGGCATATGAGCCACTCCAGCAATCATTAGAATCTGATTGGCTTAACTATTGCAAGAAAAAATACCGTTCTTTCAACCCTAAAACAGGGACCTTTCGAGACCGTAATGGTGTGGAACACTTTTGTTATGCCCCAATAAATTAACTTCTGTTCCATCCTACTAAAAAAATCTTAAATGGCAAAAAAACGCTTCAAAGCGTTTTTGTGTTTGCTCATATATTAAAATCTTGAAGAAAAGAATTATTTTGGCGCTCATAGCCTATACTACTTTTGGGATCATGCCCACAGATAAAACAAACATCATCGCCTAAGGGTAAAACTTTTTCTCGAAGGGATTTGCATCAATTTTTCATAGGAACAGAAGGGGAAGTCCGTACGTCCAATAGAACCACGAAAAAGAACAGCACCCAAGAGGGCTAAGCGCTCTTTTTCATTGAAATAAATAACATGACCAAGGGAATGCCCCAGTGTATACAAAACCCTAAACTCATGTCTAGCAAAATACACACACTCACTATATCGAACAACGCACCATGATGCTTTCGGGTGTAAGCCATGATTTAAGAACCATTCTCACTTGTTTTAAACTTCAGCTAGCGTTAGCAAATACTGACTTTGATATCAAGCCGCTTGAGCAAGATGTGAGTGACATGCAAAATATGTTAGAAGATTACCTTGCTTTTGCCCGTAGTGAAGACAGTGAGTGTGTTAAAACTTTTGATTTAAATGCTCTTATGCAAAAATTCTCTACCGATGCGCATCTTCACAAACGTCAATTTTCCTACACCATTGAAAGCCCTACACAAATACAAGCACGCCCACGTGCCTTCACACGTCTCATCAGCAATCTTGTGTCAAACGCATTTTATCATGCCAATACTGTCAAACTAACAGCCATATCCCAACAAGAATGTTTCCCATATATCAAAAAAAAGTTCCCGCAATATATTATATTTATACAATTATAATATGATATCGAACTCAATATTTAGCCTCACAAGAGAGTAGTCAAACAGGACTGTATTTTATCACACCAATAAGGTTCTATCTTAGCACCATAAGTCTATAATAAAAAACGATAACTTTTATTCATACACCTATTGTTCAATTCATATTGTATCAAGCAATAAAAAAGTACTCATCAATAAATAATTTATAACCAATAGTAAAAAATCTGGTTCTCTAAATACAAGCTGCTTAATGAACATTAAGAATAGTATATTAATTGAAATCAAAATTCTGTCATGATTTTATTTTACTGTATTGGTAATAGTTTTAACTAAATGAATTTTTATTTTTTTGTCACAATAAAGTCCAAAATTGTTCAGGCTCTATTCAGTTTGACACATGTAGGATGTGAAAAATACGAATTTACACAAGGAGCATCATTATGAAAAAAGTGATCAGATTAGCGGTATTATCAGCAATGTCTACTGTAACCGTTTTGATGCCATTAGATCCAACGCTTGCGGATATGGCATGGTATCATAACTATGATATGAGGAGGGAGGCTGGTTTACCGTCTCACAATTTTAGCTCCCATTTTTCTCATAGTGAACATCACTCTTTTGATAATCCCCACAAGCGTCATTATGTTAGCCATAAATGGGGAGCACAACAACACCATCATGTTGAACATAAGACATATCATTATGTCGAGCGCAAAAAGACAAAACACAGTAGTATTAATATAAATAACTCAGGAGAAGCTTTAGCAATGGGCATTCTTGCTCTTGCAGCAGGTGCACTTCTCGGCAAAATTTTAAAAAAATCAGAACAGCCAAAAGTTGTTTATCAAACCGCACCACAGCATCAAATTGTATATCAACAGGTTCCACAAGAACAGATAATTTATGAAGCTCCGCAAACGGTGAAATATGAGCCAGTACAACAATCATTAGAATCTGATTGGCTTCAATATTGCAAGAAAAAATACCGTTCCTTCAACCCTAAAACAGGGACCTTTCGAGACCGTAATGGTGTGGAACACTTTTGTTATGCCCCAATAAATTAACTTCTGTTCTGCCCTACTAAAAAGTCTTAAATGGCACAAAAAAACGCTTCAAAGCGTTTTTTTATTTGCTCATATATTAAAATCTTGAAGAAAAGGATTATTTTGTCGCTCATAGCCTATGCTACTTTGGGGACCATGCCCACAGATAAAACAAACATCATCGCCTAAGGGTAAAACTTTTTCTCGAAGAGATTGCATCAATTTTTCATGGGAACAGAAGGGGAAGTCCGTACGTCCAATAGAACCACGAAAGAGAACATCACCCAAGAGGGCTAAGCGCTCTTTTTCATTGAAATAAATAACATGACCAGGAGAATGTCCTGGGGTGTGAAAAACCTTAAACACATGTCCAGCAAAATGAACGCACTCACCATCTTCTAACCATTGATCAGGGATACAGATGCAAGCATCAGTGATGCCATAATTTTTTGCGCTTTCGCTCACGGCATCCATCACAGGCTTATCATCGCGATGTGAACCGATGATTTTTACATTAAGCGCTTCTTTCACTTGCATTGCTGCTCCCACATGATCAAAATGACCATGTGTTATCCAAATAGCCTCAACGATAACACCATTCTTTTCGATTACGTCTTGAATCCGCGGCCAATCACCACCAGGATCAATGAGAACCCCCGTTTTACATTCACTATCAAAAAGCAAAGTGCAATTTTGTTGGAATGTTGTAACTGGAATAATATGTATATTAAGATTACCCATCATATCCTTTTCAAAAGTAACTTTTTTAAATTTATAAATAAAACTTTCTCTCTTTTAAGGTAAAGGTGCTGCTCGACAGCTTTATACAACTTATGTAAACTTGCATTTTGTGTAAACTAAATTTTTATCAAGGTTTTTTTTAAGAATGACCAATCACGTTCAAGTTTTGTGTGACGATGCCCCTCACCTTCTTGTGATTGATGACGATACTCGTATTCGCAATCTTTTATTTCAGTTTCTCATTAAAAATGGATTTCGTGTTTCAGTTTCAGCCAATGCGAATGAAGCAAGACGACTATTGGCAAGTTTAGATTTTGATCTTCTTATTGTTGATGTCATGATGCCTGGTGAAAACGGTATTGACCTCACTCATTCACTCCGCCAAACAAAAAATGTCCCTATCTTCATGCTAACAGCTTTATCAGAAATAGACAATCGTATCCGTGGATTAGAAGCAGGGGCAGATGATTATCTGGCTAAGCCGTTTGACCCTCGTGAACTTCTCCTTCGCATCAACGCCATTTTACGACGAGGTTTTCCCCTTAGCCAACCCAAAATTGAGCAAATCGTTTTTGGTCCTTATATATTTTCAATTTCACGACGCGAACTCAAAAAAGGAGGAGAAATTATTAAATTAACAGATAAAGAGCAAGAAATGATGGTCATTTTTGCCGAAAATGCAGGCGATACAATTCCGCGCCATAAATTTGCGACCGATGACAGCAATATAAGTGAACGTGCCATTGATGTGCAGATCAACCGCCTTCGTCGTAAAATAGAAAAAAATCCAGCACTCCCTATATGGCTCCAAACTGTGCGAGGAATAGGGTATAAACTCTCAATTGAATAGGCGCACAATGTTCAAACCTTTAAGATTTTTTTTTCGATGGCTAACGAAAAAGATGCCTAAACGGCTTTATGCTCGTTCTTTGATCATTATTATTGCTCCCATGGTGCTTCTGCAAACGGTCATTGCTTACGTCTTTATGGAACGTCATTGGCAAATGGTAACCGAGCGTCTTTCAACGGCTGTCGTGCATGATATTTCAGCCATTATTGATATTCTTGAAACATATCCACAACAAGATAACTATGAAGATATCAAGCGTATTGCACAACAACGTATGGGATTAAACATTTCTATTTTATCTCCTGCCCCCTTACCCCCACCAGGACCTAAGCCATTTTTTGCAATTCTTGATTATTTTCTAAGTGAAGAAATCACCCGCCAAATTAACCGTCCCTTCTGGATCGATACTGTAGGAGATTCTGATCTTGTTGAAATCCGCATCCACCTTGGTCACAATATCTTACGCGTCTTTGCTCCACGCAGCCAAGCTTATGCTTCCAATACTGCTATTTTTTTAAGCTGGATGGTAGGAACAGCTCTTGTTTTATTGCTGATAGCAATTTACTTTTTGCGCAATCAAATCAAACCGATTCAACAATTGGCTGAAGCAGCAGAAAGCTTTGGACGCGGTCGTCCTTTACCAAAAGGATTTCAACCACAAGGAGCTGATGAAGTTCGTCGTGCAGGCATCGCTTTTGTACGCATGCGTGAACGTATTGAACGCCAAATTGAGCAACGTACCATGATGCTCTCAGGAGTAAGTCATGATTTAAGAACCATTCTTACACGCTTTAAACTTCAGCTAGCATTAGCAAATACTGACTTTGATATTAAACCGCTTGAGCAAGATGTAAGTGACATGCAAAATATGTTAGAAGATTATCTTGCTTTTGCTCGTGGTGAAGGAAGTGAAAGTGTCAAAACTTTTGATTTAAATGCTCTTATGCAAAAATTCTCCGCCGATGCTCATCTTCACAAACGTCAATTTTCTTACACTATTGAAGGTCCTACAGAAATACAAGTACGTCCCCGTGCTTTCACACGCTTAGTCAGCAATCTTGTATCAAATGCATTTTGTTACGGTACGACCGTTAAACTAACCGCTAACTCTCAACTAGAATCTTTTATATTGATAATCGATGATAATGGACCTGGAATTCATGAAAATATGCGCACAGAAGTTTTTAAGCCATTCTTTCGACTTGATAAAGCGCGAAATCAAGATGCAAGTGGAACAGGACTTGGTCTTTCTATTGCCCAAGACATAGCACGCAGCCACGGTGGCAACATACAATTAGATGAGAGCCCTCTAGGGGGGGTGCGCGCTATTCTTGATATCCCCCTATGAGTAATATTTCAGCAAACCGTCTGTAAAAATAACAGACTGTATATTTTAGGCATTCCCTACAGTTTCAAACAAAGTGTACTGTAGTGCCTTGTAAGCACTTTCTCCCGACAAAGCAACCATCTGAAATGCAACATAATGGCTTTCACAGACTTTAAGTGCATGTATCAACAATGTTTCAACCTGTATATGAGATGGATGCATCCCACCAGCCAAAAGAAGACCTTGTCGATAAATAACTGAATTATTCCTTTGCCAGTAATCAAAATGTCCCAACAACAACTTTTCATTAATTGCTAGCAATAAGCGCTGTATTTCAGCTGTTTGAGCATTTTTTATAGAAAGATCAAACGAACAAGCTAAATGAAGTGCTTCATGCTCTTCCATCCATGAAAAAGCAAGACGATAGTTTGCACGTTTTCCTTCCACACAAACGCTAATTTCATCTTGTGCATCCCGCTCAAATGACCAATCATATTCACAGGCAATCTGTTCGATAAAGTCAACAGGGTGCTCTTTTCTTTCTGTGGCGCAAAATGCAAGCCTCATCACAATCCTCAATCATCTTTAAACATTGTCAACAGAATATAAACCATCTAAACTGTAACAATATTTTGCTACAATCAGAACCTTTACACCAAACAAATACACATAAAAACATCGACAGTACACAAACACCCAGAACACAATCGCGCTGTTTAGGGCAACCTGATAATCATAAAACGAATCATCAAGTCTTTTCAGTGTATTGATACAATTTCATAGCGCCAGCCCCCCTGATTCAAAAAAATGTATTTTACCCCCAAAAAAATCAAAAATAAACAAATGCTCCGCTCTAACAGACTCAAGATTAAGCATTTTTTAGTTTCACGCATCATATTGAAAAATTGGGGATATTTTTTGAAGATTCTTTTTTTAAGAAACTATTTTACTTTTTTGTGTCTGCGTTTTTTAAATCATCTTTTTTTAAATCATCAAGGCGCCTTTTCAAATCAGCATTATCAGCATGGATTTTCAGCACCATCTCCTTAAAAGTCTCAAACTCTTCGCGAGAAACAAGATCAAGTTTGTTTGCTATCTTTTCAGCCTGCACACGAAAAGCTGTTCCAGCTTCACGTCGTATGCCTTGCGCAACGTCAGCAGCATCCGTTGCTAATTTTGCTAATTCATCAAAAATACGGTTTGATCCATTACGCATAACATTTTTCCTTAAATTTTAATTATTGACGCACGCATTATAGCGTATTCTCATAACATTTAGATACTGTAATTTGTTCCTTTTACTCTATATTTTACATACTATGTAGACTTTTCATAACGATTTTGTTTAAGAGTTTTTAATACTCCTTTTATCACCATATTTTTTTTACCGCGATAAATCAGTGGAAATCTATCACCCTTTCTGTCTAGCCTCCCTACTGACTTGACCATTGTGCATTCATCTGTCATTTCTGATCATCAGAGTCACTTCATATTCATCTCATAATGTAAGATGCTTAACTCATGAACAATTTGTCTTGTCCAGCCATTGCTTTTCCGTCTTTTCTTGATCCTGTCATTATCCAGCTAGGTCCTATAACACTTCATTGGTATGGACTTGGTTACGTGCTGGGTATTCTTTTTGCTTGGTGGTATGCGCAAAATTTATTAAAAAAAACATCTCTATGGTATAGAAACCACCCTCCTATGGATAAAGAGAAGATCGGAGATTTTGTTGTCTGGTCTGCCATAAGTGTTGTTGTTGGAGGACGTTTAGGACAAGTTCTTGTATGGGATCCCATTTACTATTTTAACCATCCAAGTGCTATCATTGCCGTATGGGATGGGGGAATGTCCTTTCATGGCGGACTTATTGGTATTATCATTGCTATGATCTGGTTTGCCCGTAAAAATCATATTAACATACGAGCCATGTTTGATATCATTGCTGCAGGTGCTCCTATTGGTATCGGCATTGTACGAATTTGCAACTTCATCAACCAAGAGTTATGGGGCAATATTACTACACATCCTTGGGCTGTTTGTTTTCCTCTCGATCCTTACTATTTACCGCGCCATCCAAGTCAACTTTATGAAGCATTTATGGAAGGATTTCTTCTCTTCATCATCCTGTGTCTTCTTATTTTTTGGTTCAAAGCATTAAAACGTCCCGGTACTGTATCAGGGATATTTATTATAGGCTATGCAATAGCACGCAGCATTTCTGAAATTTACCGTGCTCCTCAAGAAGATCCAGAATGGTTTTCCACACTTTTCCATTCTACTGGTTTTACTTATGGCATGGCTTTATCTCTTCCCATGTTTCTTTTAGGGGGATATCTTCTTCTCCATGCCTTTAAATATAAATCGACAGAAAATGGCCAGTCTCAAAGAAAAAATTAAAGAAATTATTGCCCTTAATGGACCAATCACTGTTAGCCAATATATGACGTTGGCGCTCACCGATCCTCAATTTGGTTATTATCAAACACAAACACCTTTTGGACGTACTGGTGATTTCATTACAGCACCTGAAATAAGCCAACTATTTGGAGAGATGATTGGCATTTGGACTCTTGCAAGCTGGAAAGCTCAAGGTTGTCCTTATCCTTTTATTCTCGCTGAAATAGGTCCAGGACGTGGAACTTTGATGGATGACATTTTGCGAACTATCCAAAAGCTCTCTCAAACGGCATTTAATGCTGCTGAAATTTTTCTGATAGAAATAAGCAAAAAACTTGCAAAAGAACAAAAAAAACGCCTTTGCTCTTATCAAAAACAAATCCATAGCATTGAAAATTTTAATCAAATTCCTTCAAAACCTCTCTTCCTCATTGCTAATGAATTTCTCGATACACTCCCTATCAACCAATATATTAAAGTCAATGGAGAATGGAAAGAGCGCTGCATTACAGTCAATCAAAATGGAGATTTCATCTTTATTGCTGCCCCACATAGACTTCCCTCTTCTTGTCTACAAACCTATTGTTCTAAAGTGCCTGACGGAACAATTTTTGAACATGCCCCCTTACGACATCAGTTCATGAAACAAATCAGCCACCATTTAGTGCAAGTAACAGGTTCTGCTTTACTTATCGACTATGGTGCTTGTGATCTTGCTTTTGGTGATACGCTGCAAGCTCTCTCAAAACATAGATTTCGTGATGTTTTCGATGCCCCTGGTGAACATGACTTAACATCCCATGTTGATTTTTCTTTTTTAAAAACCATCGCTCTTGAACAGGGCTGTTTTGCTGAAATCTTCGAGCAAGGAGAATTTCTTTTTAAAATGGGGCTATTGGAGCGCGCAAAACAGCTTGGAGTGGGAAAAAGCACTCCTTTGCAAGATAAAATCCGCCAAGACATCGAACGGCTCGCTGGTCCAGATCAGATGGGAAAATTATTTAAAGTTTTACATTTCAGTGATAAAAACATCTCCATCCCTCCCCAATTATGATGATCAACGCTTTTGTCAATAAGCACATCATTATCTGAAATATTCATTGACAAATATGAACATCTCCATCCTCATTTCAAATAATCTCCATAAGGAACTTTTATGAAATCTATCCCTCATCCCATTCTTGCAAAAAATCTTTCTACTTTACACAGCCATGGGATAAAACATGGATTTTTTACACGTCAAGGTGGTGTTTCAAAAAATCTTTATCATAGTCTTAATGTTGGGAAAGGTTCAAATGATCAACCTGAACATATCGTACAGAATCGTCTTTTGATCGCCAATTATTTTTCTATTGAGGCGAAAAATTTAGTCACAGTCAATCAAATACACTCCTGTAACATTGTCGTAGCTCATCAAGCAACTATCGGTACCCCTCCTCAAGCTGATGCTCTAGTTACGACCACCCCAGAACTCGTTATTGGGGTTCTTACAGCAGATTGCGGCCCCATTCTGTTTGCTGATCCACAAGCTGGAGTCATCGCTGCAACTCATGCTGGCTGGCGTGGAAGCTTAAATGGAATTATCGAGAAAACAATTGCTGTTATGGAAAAACAAGGAGCCAAAAGACAATCAATAACAGCAGTCCTTGGACCTTGTATTGGTCCATGCCACTACGAAGTAACAAGTGAATTTTACGACCAATTTATGGAGAGCCATAGCAAATTTCAAAAATATTTTTTAAAAACAGAAAAAGTCAATCATTTTCGCTTTAATCTATGGGCATTTATTATAAACAAACTCAAAGAAGCAGGCGTTAATGCTTCTTGTGTAGAGCTTTGTACCTATCAAGATGAACAGCGTTTTTTCTCCTATCGCCGTGCAATTCACCGCAACGAACCCGATTACGGACGGCAAATTTCCGCTATTATGCTGAAAAACAAAAGATGAGCCCCTTTTATACTTGGAACAATACCAAAACTGCAAAACTAAACTTTTTATCCAAATGTAAAAATAAATCCCATTGTACTTTTCTTTTTTCACGAAATTATCTAGCAGCCCATAAAATATGATTGCCTTCGCTATGATCATTTCCAATGTTTGGTTATAATGATTGAAAGCAAGATTATACTTCATTTTATTACTCCCCTTCATTCATCTTCAATATGAAACATTCTCCATATTGAAAATATTTTTTATAAAGTAATAACCAAAAAGCTTAATCTATATGTATTGCTTTGCCACATGGAGAAAAAACTTTGCTCTAACAGTAATAAACTTTTGGAAAAAGAAACAACATACCGCATAGCTCTTTAACAATAATCGATAAAATTGTAAGGCTTTTGTAATTGTTCTCTTGCAATTTAATAAAAAGAAATTAAAAACCGTGTCGCATTCCCACCATGATGATTCAGAGGTTCTACTATGAAACTTTTCTGCGGAAATTCTAATCCACGCCTTGCTGAAGATGTTGCAAATTATTTGAATATCCCCTTAGGCAAAGCAACTGTAAAACGCTTTGCTGATCAAGAAATTTTCGTAGAACTGCATGAAAATGTACGTGGACAAGATGTTTTTGTTTTGCAATCTACATCCTATCCCGCAAATGATCATTTGATGGAATTGCTCATCATGATTGATGCCCTTCGTCGTTCTTCTGCGCGTCGTATTACAGCTGTTATCCCCTATTTTGGCTATGCCCGCCAAGATAGAAAACCAGGACCACGAACTCCCATTTCTGCAAAACTTGTTGCCAATCTCATTACTGAAGCAGGAGCCCATCGTGTTTTAACATTGGACCTTCATGCAGGACAAATTCAAGGTTTTTTTGATATCCCTACAGATAATCTCTATGCTGTCCCTGTCATTTCTCGCGATGTCAAAGTGCATTATTCTCTTGAAAATGTTATTGTTGTTTCACCTGATGTGGGTGGTGTGGTTCGCGCGCGCGCGCTCGCCAAGCGCTTGAACAGTTTGCTCGCTATTGTGGATAAACGTCGCGAAAGCCCCGGTGAATCAGAAGTTATGAATATCATTGGAGATGTATCGGGAAAAGATTGCCTTTTGCTTGATGATATTGTTGATTCAGGTGGAACTTTATGCAATGCAGCAAGTGCTCTGCTTAAACATGGTGCCAATAGTGTCACGGCTTATATCACGCACGGTGTTCTTTCTGGTAATGCAATCGAACGAATTGCCAATTCAGAGATGAAAGAATTGGTTATTACAGATTCAATTATGCCAACACAAGCTATTGAGAAAACCCATAATATTCGTGTTTTGCCCATTGCCGACCTTATTGGAGAAGCAATAGCAAGGACAGCAGCAGAACAATCGGTTTCCAGCTTATTTGGTTAAAGTGGTTCCTTGGGGTCTCCCGGTGCTGTTTCAACACCAAGATCAGGAAATGCAACAATACGTTGACCACTAAAATGCGTGTGAATAACAATAAGTCCACGCTCTTCAAAGTAGGTTAAAAGTCGGCGTGCACGGCTTAAAGAATGAGTCCCATAAAGACGTGCTAAAAATGCATCAGATGGACAGGGCTTTCCCCCTAATGCGGCCTGTGCCACGTTCAAGAAGACTCCTTGAACATCTTCTTCCAAACTTTCTGATATCTGCAAAATATGTTTCCAATGTTCACTGACAGCCGTTTGTTCATCAACAAAAGCCTGAGCAATAGCCAACTTACGCCGAAATTGTGAAAGATTAAAAGGAACCTTTGACATACCATGGATACGACAACGAACTGAAAAATCTTGATAAAGCACCGCTGTTGAACGATAAAAAGCCTCAGAATCCTCAAGAATTTCCCGAATAATATGTTCTGCTTGGCCGTCACGCTCAACATCAGAAAGTTCAGGAAATAAACTCAGGTTTTCTTCCAACAGCTCTTGTTTTTTATGCACGACCTCCTCTAATATCTCGTGCATTGATTTTTCCCTCATCGGCTCTCGTGTTTGTTTAAATGGCGTTAAAATTTCCTCTGGTGAAGCAGTAAAAACGAGCTCTTGCACATCATCGCGCTCTGTTGGAAGTGGCATTAATTTAGGACTAGAAGAGCGTGCCAAAGTTTCAACAGAACCGATAATGATTGGTAAGGGACGTCGTGATAAAGCAGGGCCTAAAGCTATAAAATTTCCCCGTTCAAGATCTCTAAACATTTCCGCTTGGCGACGCTCCATTCCCAAAAGATCAGCAGCGCGCACCATATCAATATCTAAAAAAGTCCGCCCTATTAAAAAGTTTGAAGCTTCAGCAGCAACATTTTTGGCAAGCTTAGCCAAACGTTGTGTCGCAATAACACCAGCAAGACCACGTTTACGTCCTCGACACATAAGATTGGTCATAGCGCTCAAAGAAATTTTACGCGCTTCATCAGAAACTTCTCCTGCTGCAGTTGGAGCAAACAATTGTGCTTCATCGACAACGATAAGCATAGGATACCAATAATCACGTTCCACATCAAAAAGTGCCCCAAGGAAAGCCCCTACAGCACGCATCTGTTGTTCAGTATCCAAACCTTCAAGATTAAATACCACTGAAACCCGATGTTGTCGAATGCGATGGGCAATACGAGTCAACTCTAATTCACTACGTTGAGCCTCTACAATAACATGACCAAATTTATCTGCCAAAGTTACAAAATCGCCTTCTGGATCAATTACACAATGCTGCACCCACTTAGCACTTTGCTCCAAAAGACGGCGTAAAAGATGTGATTTCCCTGAACCGGAATTACCTTGTACAAGAAGACGTGTCGCCAATAATTCTTCTAAGTCAAGAAGTGCTGGCATCGATTTATGCAAAGCACGACTTTCTGACATCTCACCCAAGGCAATCTCAACCTTCATAACATCTCCAGTGTTTGATTTTGAACATATCAGTGCCAGCACATATTGGTTGATTCTCCATCCACACCGCAATTTGTAACATTTCCTCCTTTTTAACGGTAGAAATCATCGATTTTTCCCACAACTCTTGCATCTATGAATAGTTTGAACTATAGAACAAACTTCTGCGTAGACACCCTTGGAGGCAACGTAGAATGGAGTGATCGCTGTTGGTTAGCGCATATCTTCATATCCATGCAAAAACTGTTACTGTTTTTGAAGGATCTCCAATCATGTAAAAAGGACTTAAATTATGAGTAAAAGCTACACTCTTAAGGCCGAAAAACGCGAGCGGGTTGGTAAGGGGTCCTCCCGTGAACTTCGCCGCAACGGTCTTATTCCTGCTGTCATTTATGGTGAAAAACAACCACCCTTGGCAATAACAGTTCCCTATAAAAAAATTTTCTACAAAATTCATGCCGGTGGCTTTCGTACCACCATTGCAACGATTATTCTTGACAAGCAAAAAATTATGGTTTTGCCAAAAGATTATCAATTAGATCCCGTGCGTGACTTTCCCCTCCATGTAGACTTTTTACGCATTTCAGCAAAATCCGTTGTAGAAGTGAATATTCCTGTCCACTTCCTCAATGAAGATACGGCACCTGGACTTAAAAAGGGTGGTGTCCTCAATATTGTTCGGCACGAAATTGAATGTACAGCTCCAGCAAGTGCTATTCCTGAAGCTATTGAAATTGATCTCTCCAGCTACTCTATTGGTGATTCTATTCACATTTCAGCAGTGCAACTGCCAAAAGATGTGACTCCCATCATCCAAGATCGAGACTTTACCATTGCAACCATTGCAGCTCCTGCTGGCATGGATGTCAGCGATGAAACTTCGGAACAAGAAAATGATGAAGAAGACACACAAACTTCATAAAACTCAAAAGGCGGGAATTTTTTCCGCCTTAATTTATGAGACATTACCCTTACTCATACTTTGACTGAAGATACACATGTGGCTTATTGCTGGTCTTGGCAATCCTGGTTTACAATATCAAAATAACCGCCATAATATCGGTTTTATGGCTGTTGATGCCATTTATCAGTCCTTCTCTTTTTCTCCATGGTCAAAGAAGTTTCAAGCAGAAATCTCCAATGGTTTCATAAATAATGAGAAAATTTTTCTTATAAAACCACAAACTTTCATGAATCTTTCTGGTCAAGCTATCGGTGAGGCTTTGCGATTTTATAAATTAGATTTAAAGAATTTGATCATCATTTATGATGAGTTAGACCTGTCACCAGGAAAAGTTCGTATAAAAATTGGTGGAGGAAATAATGGGCATAATGGCATTAAGTCTATTGATGCCCATTGTGGTACTGACTATTGTCGTATACGCATAGGAATTGGTCATCCTGGAAGCAAAGAACTTGTTCATCAACATGTCTTGGGAAATTTTACCAAATCTGATCAAGAATGGTTATCCCCTCTCTTAGAGACAATTGCAAAAAATATCGCTCTCCTTATAAAAGATGATAAATCCCTCTTTATGAATGAAGTTTCACAAACGATAAAACACAATCAGAACCATTAGCTTGCGTGCCCCTGTCGCGTGAAGAATATGGATAAGAACTCTTAAAAAAGAAAAAAATCCTCTTATAAACTTTCTCAAAGACAAAATCTGTTGGCAACGTGAGAAGCTAGAAAATAGAATCAAAATACAAGCTTGTATACACTTTTGAAAAAGAAAGGCTTATCTTCTCTTTTAAGAAAAAGAGAAGATTGAACAGAAAACCAAAATACTTAAATGGCTCTCTCCAATCTTCTCCCCCAAATTAAAAAAAATCATTTGGCTGAATGGTCGACTGTAGCGGATCATAGCCATTTGATTGTTGACTATAAACTGTAGGAATACTCCTATTGTTTTGCAATACCACAACACGCGAACCAACGGGAACACGATCATAAAGATCGATAATATCTTGATTAAGCAAACGAATGCACCCACTTGAAATAGCACGCCCAATTGACCACGATTCGTGTGAACCATGAATACGGAAAAGTGTATCTTTCCCATTTTTGAACAAATAAAGTGCCCGCGCACCTAATGGATTATCGGGTCCTGGTGGCATTCCTTTCCCAAGATGACCATAACGTTCTGGTTCTCGAGCCATCATAGCTGCAGTAGGAGCCCAATTTGGCCACCGACGCTTGCGCTGTATAACCCCCTCACCTTCAAATGCTAGGCCTTCTTTACCGACCCCAATCCCATAACGCAAAGCTTTTCCATTTTCACCAATAAGGTAAAGAAAACACTCTTGCGTATCTACAACCAATGTCCCAGGCGCATAAGATGTATAATAAATCACTTCTTGTCGCCAATATTTTGGATCAATTGTCGCAAGATCAACAGCAGGTAACGAATAGGTCTCATTCGTTACAGGACCATACAAAGCCTGTATTTCTGGTGGAATGTATCGAACTTGTTGAAAAGAAACCGATGACATATCTGACTGATGTGTAGCACATCCAGCCAAAGCCAAAAGTGCTGCAATTAAAAAGGCATAACGAGATAACACTCTTCTATTTTCTCCGATTAATTATTTATGCAGATTTGCATACCATGAAAAACTTAGCACAATATTAACATTAATTCGAAGTTTTCTTATCCTTGTAACTAAGGAGAACAATAAGGTAAGAAGAACTAAGGTAAAAAAAGCAGATACCTGCTACTTTATACTTTTTTCTCACTTATCGCAAGGCAAGGACTATAACTCTTCTGAAAATATGCTATAAAAAGGAAGCTTTATCTTGACCATAAAATTAATAGAAAAGAAAGACTCTCATGGGCTTTAAATGCGGTATTGTCGGATTACCTAATGTTGGGAAATCAACTCTTTTTAATGCATTAACAAAAACAGCCTCGGCACAGGCTGCCAATTATCCTTTTTGTACTATTGAACCCAATACCGGTGAAGTTGCTGTTCCAGATTTACGAATGGAAAAAATTGCATCAATCGCTGGTTCAAAAGAAATGATTCCTACACGCATTAATTTCGTCGATATTGCGGGACTTGTGCGAGGAGCTTCAAAAGGCGAAGGTTTAGGAAACAAGTTTTTAGCCAATATTCGCGAAGTCGATGCTATTGTCCACGTTTTACGCTGTTTTCAAAATGAAGATATTACCCATGTAGAGGGACGTATTGATCCTGTTTGTGATGCGACAACGGTTGAAACCGAACTCATGCTTGCGGATCTTGAAAGTCTTGAGAGACGAATCATACAAATCCGTAAACGAGCAACCGGAAAAGACAAAGAAGCTCTCACAATTTTACCTATTATGGAAAAAGCATTAAACATACTGCAACAGGGAACCCCTGTCCGGTTATTACTCAAAGATATTTCTTCCGATGAACACCACATTCTTAAGAGTTTGAATCTTTTAACCTCCAAGCCTGTACTTTATGTTTGTAATGTAAGCGAAAATGACGCCGCTCGTGGAAATAGCTTTACCCAAACAGTTGAAAAAATGGCAACAGAGCAAAATGCGCAAAGCATTATCATTTCTGCTTCTATCGAAGCGGAAATCACACAACTGAGTGATGCTGAAGCATCAGAATATCTCAATGCTTTAGGACTCTTTGAACCGAGTCTCTATCGCCTCATTCGCGCTGGTTACCATTTACTTGATCTCATTACTTACTTCACCTGTGGGCCTAAGGAAACACGAGCATGGACAATTACGCGTGGTACAAAAGCTCCCCAAGCAGCTGGCGTTATTCACTCAGATTTTGAGCGCGGTTTCATTCGTGCCCAAACCATCAGCTACAATGACTATATTGCTCTGGGTGGAGAAAGCGGTGCAAAAGAAGCAGGAAAAGCCCGTGATGAAGGAAAAGAATACATTGTGCAAGATGGCGATGTCATGTTATTTAAACATAATACTTAAATCTTCACTCTGTCTTAATAATTTATCTTGAAAACTTTGAAATAGCTCCTTGGAATCTTGTCGCAAAAGCTCTCAAGAGTTTTTGGAACAAAAAAGCTGTTGCTAGCATATTATTATGATAGCAACAGCTTGATCCCTTAAAGAATAGAAAGATAGAATTAGTGTGCCCAACGCCCTTCGTATTTAAATGTTGGAGCATCCTTTAAAGAATCTTTTGTCGCATTTGTAATGAGTTTCCATTTACCATAATCATTTGTCATCTGGATTGTTTCTGGAGAAACGACCACATAACTCTCGCCTATGCCAAGAAAACCACCAACAGCAATAACAAATCCTGCAATATTATTTTCACGTAAAATAATATCTTTTACTTCACCAATATTTTCATCTTCTATATTATATACATTGGCGCCTATAAGACTGGAAGCAACAAAATCCGTTGCTAAAGGTGTCACATAACGCACAGACTTATCTATCCCCACCTGCACAATACCCGTCGAAGAGATCATTTCAGGTTTTGAAGGCACTTCAAAAGACTGAGCATAAGTACTAGAAACCATCAAAATTGACATAAGAGTAGTACATGCAATTTTTTTCATTTTAACATCTCCATTTTTACTTTGCTTTTACTTTATAAAACCTCAATGCATCATAAAAAGATTTGTTCCTTATGCTCTTTATACTCTATACTCTTTCGAGCCTTGTCGCTTTACCCTTTTCTCTTTATTTCGTCTTTTGTTTCTTTCTCTAACTCTTCTTCTAAACCACACCAAATACGATTTTTTAAAATATAAACAAGCCCTGCAAAAATGATTAAAAATAAAATAACACGAAAACCGGTTTTTTTACGAATTTCCATATGAGGATCTGCAGCCCACATCAAAAAAGCAGAAACATCGCGCGCATAATGTTCAATAATTTCTGGAGTTCCATCTTCATAAGCAACCATACCATCACTCAAAGGAGGAGCCATCGTTAAAGAATTACCGGCAATAAAATAAGGATTATACCAATAACCATTCGCAATTTTTATCTCCTTCGGTGCCTTCTGATATCCTGTTAAAAGAGCTGTAATATAATCTGGACCAGCTGTATCATAATGAGTTAATACATCCGTAATTAAAGCAGGAAACGGCAAAGATACCCCACGTGCACGTGCCATCAATGACAAATCTGGAGGATAAGCATTATTCAAAATAAATCTTGCTTCTTCTTCATACGCAAAGGGAGAAGGAAAATAATCCGTTGCAACCCCAGCACGTTTAAAAAATTTTCCTTCTCGATTAGGGCCATCGCGCACTTCATATTGCCCCGCCAAAGCTTTGATCTGTTCTTGATCATACCCAAGAGCTTTTAAATTGCGAAAAGCCACATATTTTAGCCCATGGCAGCTGGAACAAACTTGTTTATAAACCTTTAATCCGCGCCTCAATTGCGCCTTATCATAAAACCCAAATGGACCTGAAAAACTCCATTCTTGTTTTTTAGGAACTTGTAAAGGAAAAGAAATAAATCCCTCTTCCTGATCAGAGTCATCACTCGCTAAACTCTGAGCAGAAAAGCTCATAGCAACAATAAAAATCAGTCCGACAAAAACATTTACCATAGTCTCTTTTTCTGTTTTAAATCTTGCATAATTGAAGAAGGAAGAGAACAATTTTTTTCAAACGCTGGCAAAATCGGCAAAATAACCAAAAAAAATATAAAATAATAAACAGTAGCCAATTGTGTCCATAAAAGAATTTTATCACTTATTTCTCTTGACCCCAACCAACCAAGAAAAACGACATCAATAACCAACGCCCAAAAGAAAATTTTATAAACAGGTCGATATCTTGCTGAACATATTTTAGAGCGGTCTAACCATGGCACAAAAATTAAAATGCAAATCGAACTGACGAATAAAACAAAGCCAACAAAGTTTGAAGAGAAAATACCAATATCAAAGGTTATAGCACGAAGCATCGCATAAAAAGGCAAAAAATACCATTCTGGAACCACACGAAGAGGTACCTTTAAAGGATCTGCCACACTATAATTTTCAGCCTGCCCCATATAATCGGGCATATAAAACAAAAACCAGGCAAAGAAGATCAGAAAAACAGTAATAGCAAAAATATCTTTGATAAGCGCATAAGGCGAAAATGGAACTGTTTCCTTATCTGATTGTATAGCAAGACCCGTTGGATTACCTTGCCCAACACAATGAATTGCCCAAATATGCAGCCCCACAAAAAGAAGCAAAATAAATGATAAAACATAATGGAAAACATAAAAACGATTCAACGTTGGTTGTCCTACGACATAACCACCCAGAAGTGTCTCATGCAACCATGTCCCCACCAAAGGTATCGTTTTAAAAAGCCCTGCAATCACTGAAGCCGCTGAAATAGACATCATCCCCCAAACAAGCACATAACCAAAAAATGCTATTGCCATCATGATGATATAAATAAAAATACCTGTAACCCATACCATTTCTCGCATATTTTTATAAGAACCATAATAAAGTCCACGTGCTAAATGGATATAAACGGCAATAAAAAAAAACGAAGAGCCTACACAATGCCATGGACGAAAAAGCCAACCAAACTGCCCTTCACGCCGAAATCGTTCACTGGTTTCAAAAGCCAAATGAATATCCGGAACATAATGCATAGCCAAGACAATACCAGTCAAGAGCTGTGATAAAAGCATAATGGTTAAAATACCGCCAAATGTGTAAAAGTAATTAAGATTACGCGGAACAGGAAAAATCACAAATGCATTATAAAAAAAACGAGGAAGAGGAAAACGCTTATCAAACCAACGGGCAAGAGCACTTTTAGGACAATAAGGAGGAAACCTTACCATGACTTTATCCTATTTTGAGTAAAGTATCAGAAAGAAATTGGTAAGGTGGAATAGTCAAATTATAGTTAGCTGGGCCTGACCGCACTCTTCCAGCGGTATCATAAACAGACCCATGACAGGGACACAACCATCCTCCAAATTTACCCGATTGCCCAAGTGTTACACAGCCTAGATGCGTACAAAGATTAATAACAATCAGCCAATTTTCACGTCCTTTACCTGCTGAACGCGCAAAATCTGTTGCTTCTTTTTCACCCTCAAGATTAGGATTGCGCGCTTGACGATCTTTTAGAAGTCTCAATTCAGTAGCGCGCGCATCAGCAATTTCTTTTGCCGTACGATTTCGAATAACAACAGGCTGTCCTCGCCACTTTACCGTCACCGACATCCCCTCTTCAATACCAGAAAGATCAACTTCAACAGAGGAAGATGCCAAAACAGCTTCATCTGGACGCAACTGACGGATAAAAGGCCACGCAACCGCTCCCATTCCAACTGCTCCTGCAACAGCTGTTACCAAAAACAGAAAATCCCGCCTCGTTTGCTCACCCATGGACTTAACTTAAAGAGACACTTTGCTAAAACATTTTTTTACCATACCCTCTCCCATTGTACAATGCTTGATCACTCAGTTACCTCAACCATAAAAACATCCCCGTAAAAAACTCCTGCCATTTGTATGGTTTATACAAAAACTGTTTTATAATGATAATTCATCGTTTTACAGAGTGAATGAAATCCTGAAACACCGTAAGTTTCTTTCATTTCAAACCTATTCATATTAACCAATCAAAATTACTCCCCCACCCGTGAAAATCAGAAATAGCATGTAAATAAACCCTTCTAAAGAAAGAAACATTGTCGTTATGACCATATCTCAGTAAATAAGTTGAGCTTATCAGTTATTTCTTTAACACATTTACAGCATCTCTCCCTTCCTCAATTCCAACTGGTTGCATGAGCATTTTTTTTGCTTCTGTTTTTGCATAAAAAGCATATTTTGTTGATTTTAATTAAAATGGATGATCTAGCCTCATTAAATACCCCACTTTTCAACATAATGAGCCAATCCATTTCATGGATCGCTCAATAAAAGGAAGTCTCTAATAGGGAGCTTCTCTCTGATCCCAAACAGACCTGTATACATAACTTTTTCCCTGAAATTTAAAGGGAATAAAAATTAACCGTAAAAAACATGTATTTCTCAAAGCATATTTTTCGAATAAATTGTGGTGCTTCTTTACAAAGTCGAAAGAAAAATCATATTACAGAGAACATGACACTTCATATAGCTCTTTTCCAACCTGATATTGCTGGTAATACTGGAACGATTTTACGTCTTAGCGCTTGCTTTGGTTTACATGTGCACATTATTGAACCTGCAGGCTTTAATCTGTCGGATCGTAATCTCAAACGCGCAGGATTGGATTATCTCGAATACGCTTCCTTAGAACGACACATTGATTGGCAACATTTTATAAGCTCCATGAAACACTTTAACCGCCGCCTGTTGCTTTTAAGTACAAAAGCAAAAACATGCTATACGCAGATATGCTATCAAAGAAATGATGTTTTACTTTTTGGTCGCGAAACAGCTGGCGTTCCCGATTATGTTCATGAAGCGGCCGATTACACATTGAAAATTCCCATGCAACCACAGGCACGCTCTCTAAATCTCGCCATGAGCGTAGCCATAACAACAGGAGAAGCATTACGCCAAATTGGTTATCATGAAAGAAACTGTAATCTATAAAAACACAACAATTCCATTAAAATATTTAATATAATGCTAAAAAAGCATGAACTATAGTTTTTTAATAAATAAAAAGGTATTTTGTATAGAATATTACAAATAATTAAAAGCGCATACTTTTTAATTATACTTTTAAAATGGATTACAGAACACCTCTAAAAGCCCATAAGTTATCTCGAAGAAAAATATATGACACATAAATAATATTTAGAGCTTATAACACCTGTCATTTCCCAATCATCAAATTCTGATAAAATAAACTAAAATAATACTGCTCAAAAAATAATAAAAACGCTTTAATACTGTCACTTCTCTCACAAAGTACAAAATGCCATTGTGTTGCTCCTTTATACACTCGATTTAAATAAACAGTTCTTAAAATAAACAGTTCTTAATGCCCGTCACATCCACCTACCCTACCAACTGTGAATGATATAGTCTCCCCCTCGTGCATAATATAAAATCCCTTGAGCATCTCCCCTCTTTATACTCATATAAAGTGCAAACCGCTATCACTATTCTCCTTATTCGTTTTCACTTTTAAGAATCCTTATCTTTGAGATGGTTTATAAAAGGCATTTTTCTTTCCTGTAATCGTTTTTACTCATACAAATTCCCCCGTTCGTGACACATAAGACAATAATTTTGATTGATGTAATATGCACAAGCTTGAAATAAGATAACCTCACAATATTCAGAGCTCTTATTTCACATGAATAATGATGAATTATTCTTAAATTAATATGTTGACTTAAAAAGTAAAAACAATAGTGGGGCTATAAACAGCAATATTATAAATCAATTGTTTCTAATAATGCATGACGATCCATTAAAAATCCGCTTTCAACCCATATCATTTCTAGCTCTTTAAGCTTTTTTCCTAAAAGTACACCTTTCGTAAAACCTTTCCTTATTAAATCGTTACCATTAATAGGAAAAGTTGGAATCTGCCATTTTTGGGCAAGTTGATAAAGCTTGACATAACCATCTGCTTTTTGCAAAGCATCACTTTTTTCCAAATGATCAAGATGTGATGCAGCGACAGACAACGATAATTGATCTAAAACTGGCTGTCGTCCATGAAAATAAATCAGTTTTTGCACAAAATGATCAGAACAGTTTTGGTTTATTATTTCTAACTCTGCCCATTCCTTTAATCGCATTGTTTCCTTATGGGAAAAACGCAAGCGCTGTGCCATTTCATGAAGACGTATGGGGTCAGGAGGAAGAAGGCTTTCTAGCCGTAACAATGAATCAACTTTCCAACCAAGAGTTTGTTCTGTCTTCACCAATGCGTGAATTGCATCAATGCCCCATCGTTCTGTTTCAGGAAAAATGAATGCCAAAATTCTGCTTTGTCGCATCCATAAAAGAGCACGCGTTGGATCAGAAGCGGCAAGAAGCTTTTTCATTTCTGCCCAAATACGCTCAGAGGAAAGTTTTTTTAAACCGTGTTTTAAACGAACACATGCCTTCAATCCTTGCACATCAGGTCGCCCCGCTCCATACCACGCAAAAAAGCGAAAAAACCGTAAAATACGCAAATAATCTTCGCAAATACGATCTTCTGCAACCCCAATAAAACGAACTGTTCGGCTAGCAATATCACTCAAACCTCCCACATCATCATAAAGGTTGCCATCAGCATCACAATAAAGTGCGTTTATCGTAAAATCCCGCCGTTCAGCATCTTTTTTCCAATCACGACCAAATGCCACTTTTGCATGACGCCCATCCGTTTCAATATCGCAGCGAAGCGTTGTAACTTCATAAGAACATGAATGAGCAACCACTGTTATCGTACCAAAAGCAATCCCTGTAGGAATAGCTTTAAATCCTGCTTTTTCTACACGTGCGATAATCTGTTGCGGCAAGCAGGTTGTGGCAATATCAATATCACTAATAGGCTGCCCTAGCAGTTGATTGCGTACTGCTCCCCCTACAATACGCGCCTCTTCCCCCTCCAAAGACAAAACGCGAAGAAGTGTCTGAATATCACTTTGTTGTAACCACGCAACCTGTTTGAAGTTCTGTCTTATATTCACCCTTTAACCTTTCAAAAAAGTTGTCTTCATTTCTTTAAAGAACTCTCTTCATAAAACAAAATTTTTAAGACATCCCTTATAAAACACGCCTATTTCTTCCAAAGAAACTGTTCTCTTCTATACACGAATATAAAAAAAACGGCATATGATACTTCATTTCTTCTCATTTTCTGTTACAAACAATAAGATATCCATTATCATGCAGAGAAAATTACTATTTTTGCGACAAACACCTTAAGGAAGAAATATGAGTCAACATGATACGTCACCCAATTCTGTGAAAAAGGTTAACACCAATCATGAGGCCCAAGTAATTATTGATGATATTGATACAGCCCATAAAGAATTGGATATTCTGCAACAAGAAATTGACAAAGTTATTTTTGGACAAAGTCATGTAATTGAATATGCTTTAGTCGCTATTTTTGCTGGTGGTCATGCGCTTCTTGTCGGTGCTCCAGGACTTGCTAAAACACGTCTTGTTGAAACACTGGGAACAGTCTTAGGGCTTGATGAAAAACGCATCCAATTTACCCCTGACTTAATGCCATCGGACATTATTGGTTCTGAAATTATGGATTCCGATAAAGATGGTAAACGTTCTTTTCGCTACGTTCAAGGTCCTATTTTCACGCAACTTCTCATGGCTGATGAAATCAATCGTGCCTCTCCACGGACACAATCAGCTCTTTTACAAGCTATGCAAGAATATCATGTTACCGTTGCAGGTACCCGTTATGATTTACCACAACCTTTTCATGTTCTTGCAACGCAAAATCCTCTCGAACAAGAAGGAACCTATCCACTTCCTGAAGCACAATTGGATAGATTTTTGATGCAAATCGATATTGACTATCCTGATCTTACAACAGAGCGGCGGATCATTTTAGAAACAACAAAAGAAAAAAAATCAAATGCAAAACCAATTTTATCCGCCCTAAAATTGCAAAAAATTCAAAATATTGTTCGCAAAATGCCCCTTTCAGAAAATGTTGTCGAGGCTATTTTAAAAATTGTCCGATCAGCGCGCCCTCATAAAGACAATGGCCTTGCCAATACTTATGTTTCTTGGGGACCTGGTCCACGAGCATCACAAGCCCTTTCACTTTGTGTTCGCGCTCGTGCTCTTTATTATGGACGCTTAGCCCCTTCACTTGATGATGTTGAAGCATTGGCCTATCCCGTATTACAACACCGCATGGCTCTTAATTTTTCTGCCCGTGCTGAAGATATAACCGTAAAAGATATTATCAATAACCTTGTGAAAGATGCTCTTTGAATGGCACTTGGTAAAAAAGTTTTACAAAAGCCTCCATTGTCGCTGGCAGCTAAGCTGCATAAGGATATTGGCAAAATGCCCTGTCTCCTTCTACAAGCACGTCATATCGCCAATACACTGATAACCGGATGGCATGGACAACGTAAACGTGGTAATGGAGAAAATTTTTGGCAATTTCGACCTTATGTTAAAGGAGAATCTATTACCCGCATTGACTGGCGTCGCTCAGCACGGGATGAAAATACGTATCTACGCGAGCACGAATGGCAAATGGCACAAACCGTTTGGCTTTGGCCTGATCAGAGCGCATCGATGCATTATTGTTCACGCTTTTCTAAAATCTCTAAAGGCAATCATGCCATCATTCTTACCCTTGCCTTGGCATCACTTCTTGCACGCAGCGGCGAACACATTGCTATTCCAAACTTAATGCCCCCCACAATGGCATCCAATGTCGTAGAACGAATAGCCTTTGCTTTAGAAAATCATTCAGATAAAAATTCATTTCCCGATTTTTCAACAATTACACGCTTTTCACATGCTATTATAATAAGCGATTTTCTTGACCATCCTGAAAAAATCATCCAACATTTAACCGTCTTATCTACAAAAAAAGTGACAGCTCATTTAATTGAGATTGCTGATCCTGCAGAAGAAAATTTTCCCTATGCAGGTCGTACAGAATTTTTTGATCCTGAAACAAAAGAGAAACATGTTTCCACTAAAGCAGAAAACCTTCGTAACAGCTATTGTAAGCTGTATCAAGCACGGCGGCAAGAATTGGCAAATTTTTGCGCACGCCAAGGATGGTCTTATCACGTTAGTACAACAGATCAACCTTTAACAGAGATCATTTTTCATCTTGCAAATACAATGAGCGACTCTCCATTGCAAAAAAGGAGGGCGCTTTGAGTTTTGCTGCTCCCTTTCTGTTACTAGGGCTTTTGTTCCTACCGGTTATTTGGTGGCTGTTGCGGATAACTCCTCCATCTCCGCGTAAAGAGCTTTTTCCTCCTTTACGCTTCTTACCCAAACCAACTCATCAGCAGGAAACCGCACAACATACACCTTGGTGGTTTCTCTTGTTGCGTTTAACCATAGCGGCACTTGTTATCATAGCTCTAGCACGACCCACTTGGAATCAAAAACCAATAAGCTTTTCCGGATCTCAACCCCTTGCACTCATCATTGATAATGGTTGGGCATCTGTAAAAGAATGGAAAAAACGCGTCTCTACCGCTGAAATGCTCCTTGCACAAGCAGAAAAACAGAAAAAAAATATTTATCTTGTTGCAACGGCTGAAAATGATATCTCCAATATAGAGCCCCAACCAGCCAAGATTATAAAACAGCATTTAATGCATTTGCAACCGCGTCCTTGGCCTGTCAACCGTGTGCATGCCTTCAAAAAACTCAGCGAAATAACCAAAGGAAAACCTCTTGATATTGCTTATTTAAGTGATGGATTACGAACAAATGAAGATGAGCAAGCTTTTGCTCATCTTGAAGAATTAAAACCTAGAAACTTCTTGTGGTATTTGACTGATATTTCCAATTTAACCGGCATAACATCCATAGAAAATAACAATGGAAACATGGGCGCGCGTATTATCCGCTCAACAACACACAGTAACACTCCCGCTACACTCAGTCTCTACGATTCAAATAATCAACTTCTCGGACAATTTACGAAAAATTTCTCCGAAGGAGAAACAACAGCTCTTGTTCCTTTTGATGTACCACTTGAACTACGCAATGATATCGCTTGGATAAAAATAAACAATCAAAACCATGCTGCTGCAACCTTCTTGGTAGACAGCCATCACAGGATAAGCCGTGTTGCTCTTCTTTCACCCGATACCAATGAAATGGCACAGCCTTTACTTGCTCCATTTTATTACATTATCAAAGCCTTACAAGGTCATACACAACTTATAACAGCCGGTGGAAGAGAACTTTCAACGGATATTGATCATTTGCTTAAACAAAATCCATCTGTTTTGATTATGGGTGACATTGTTAACATGCCCCCACAAGCAGAAAAAAAACTTTCTGATTTTGTGAATAAAGGAGGAACACTCATCCGTTTTGCAGGAGAAAAACTCAGCAGCGCAGAACATTACGATAACCTTCTTCCGATACCACTGCGCCCAGGTCAACGCTCCCTTGGAAGTATTATGTCTTGGACAAAGCCACAAAAGCTTGCCCCTTTTGCAAAAAATAGCTTTTTCTTTGGTCTTCCTTTTCCAGAAGATGTCACTGTCTCGCGCCAAATCCTCGCAGAACCAACCCCAGATCTTTTTGAAAAAACGTGGCTTAGCCTTTCGGATGGAACCCCTCTTATTACCGCAGCAAAACGTGGTAAAGGAACCCTCATTCTCATTCATGTTGCTCCTGATCCTACATGGTCTAATCTTCCTCTTTCCGGCTTTTTTGCACAAATGTTGCAAAAATTAATCACATTAAGTACCTATGAAAATACAAACCCAACACACAGAGAAAAAAGAACAGTGCTACAAAACCCTTGGCGAACTATAGCCGTTGACGGACAATTACAAGTCCCATCCTCTGATGTTGTTCCACTGGTCTTTGATGCTCAAAATCCACCCCGTCCTTCCTATCATACTCCACCAGGACTTTATGGTGTCAAAAACGATTTTTATGCGCTTAATCTCTTAATTCATTCATCGCGCTTGGTGAAACAATCATCATTGCCACCTTCTCTCAACAAGAGTCCTTTATCTTACGATACAAAAGAAAAAAATCTTACCGGTCCACTTTTAGGATTAGCCATCTTATTATTCGCCTTTGATAATTTTCTCATTTTATGGATGGGAGGTATTTTTTCTTTCAATAAACGGCATAATATGTTTTTCCTCCCTCTCATAATTCTTATTGCCTTGTTTGCATATGCTCCAATTCTTCATGCACAAACGATAGAAAATCATCATGATAGTGTAAAAGCCGCTGGTGCAACACATCTTGCCTACGTTATAACCAACAATCGTGAAATTGATACAACGAGTAAAAGTGGTCTAGAAGCCTTAAGCCAATTTATCGCAGAGCGCACAATGCTTGCCCCTGGCTCTGTTACAGCACTTGATCTCGATAAAGATGAGCTCTCCTTTTATCCTCTTATTTACTGGCCAATTGATGTTAAAAGTCCTATACCAACTCCCACAAGCCTTGAAAAAATAAATAATTTTATGAAACATGGAGGAACAATTTTATTTGACACACGCGATCAGATAAAGAGCAATCTTAATCTTGAAGGAGATGCCACTCCAGAAACGCAAAGATTACGAACCATCTTAAAAGGATTAAACATTCCATCCATTGAGCCAGCATCAACAGATCATGTTGTTGCACGTTCCTTTTATATTATGCCCGATTTTCCTGGTCTCTACCGTGGTTCACCTTTATGGGTTGAATCCTCATCAACGAACAAAAAAAATAAAAACTCTCTTGCCAGTGGTGATAACGTAAGTTCTCTTCTCATCACCGCAAATAACTTTGCCGGTGCTTGGGCACTCGATGAAAAAGGAACATGGAAATATCCCCTTGTTCCCAATGATCCAATGCAACGTCTATGGGCATTTCGCGCAGGTTTAAATATTGTTCTTTATGTGCTTACAGGAAACTATAAAGCGGACCAAGTTCATGTTCCAGCGCTCTTGGAACGCTTTAAAAGAGAAAGAAGGCAATGATACCATTTTTCACTTTTCAGCCTTTCTTACCACTCTTTTGGATTCTGCTCTTAAGCGGAATATCCTTTCTTTTTGTCGTTGTTGGTCTTGTTACGCAACGTCAAGGTTCTTTATTTCGTCTGATAGCATTAAGCGCCCTCATCCTTGCTTTGCTCAATCCAATGATCATAAAAGAACAGCGCGAACCACTGAAAAGCACAGTGGGAATTGTTATTGACCGCAGCAAAAGCCAAACATTTGGAACACGTACAAACGACAGTGATGAAGCGCGTGCGCAATTAACTCAAGCATTGGCGCATTATCCACAATTTGAACCACGTTTTATTAAAGCTGGAAAACTTGCTGATAATCAGTATGCGCCCTCAACGAATTTGTTTGAGGCTTTAACACAAGCAGTATCTGATGTACCGCTCTCTCGTTATGCAGGAACCATTTTTATCACCGATGGACAAGTCCATGACATCCCTGACCTATCAGATCTTCATCATGAAGCACCTCTCAATGCTCTGATTACAGGATACTCAGACGAATTTGATCGTCAAATCAAGTTTATTTCTCCTCCACGCTTTGCCCTTGTCAACAAACCACAAACGCTCTCCATTTTGGTAGAAGATAAAGGCCCCGCCAAAAAAACAATACCACAGAAAGCAAATATTACACTAAGCGTCAATGGACAAGACATTGGCCATTATTCTGTGACTCCTGGCGTGATTTTTCAAACTGAAATTACCCTTCCTCATGCTGAAAAAAATATTATCCAAGTTATAACTGATCCACACAAAGGTGAACTAAGCTTTGAAAACAACCGCGCCATAACAATTATTGAAGGAATCAGAGAAAATTTACGCGTTCTTCTTATTTCAGGTGCTCCTTATAATGGAGAACGAACATGGCGTGACCTTTTGAAAGGTGACTCCAATATTGATCTTGTTCACTTTACTATTTTGCGTCCCCCCACCAAAGCAGATAATACGCCCTCAAGCCAATTATCCCTAGTGGTCTTTCCCACAAGAAAACTCTTTGTTGAAGAAATTAATAACTTTGATCTCATCATCCTTGATGGCTACCAGCACTCTACTGTTCTCCCCTTAATCTATTATGATTATATCGCCCAATATGTACAAAAGGGGGGTGCATTGTTGATGGTAACAGGACCTGAATTTACCCAAAAAAACTCACTTGCGAAAACACCTTTAATAAGCATTCTACCGGCATTGCCCAATGGGACTATTATCGAAAAACCGTTTCGCCCTACATTAACCAAAGAAGGTGAGCGCCATCCTGTTACAAGAGGTCTCGCAACACTTAACCTTCCCGCATCTCAATGGGGACAATGGTTGCGACAAATTGCTATTCAAAACATAAATAACGGAATCGCCCTCATGAAAGGAGCTAATGAACAACCACTTTTAATTCTCTCCCATGTTGATAAAGGGCGTGTAGGCATGTTGCTTTCTGATGAAAGTTGGCTTTGGGCTCGAGGTTTTGAAGGTGGTGGTCCTTATGCTGCTCTTTATCGACGAATTGCCCATTGGCTCATGAAAGAACCAGAACTTGAAGAAGAAAAATTAAGTGCAACCAGCAGCCATCATCATTTAACAATTCGCCGTCAAACTCTAAAAGACCATCCAGAACCCGCTGAAATAATCTTTCCCTCTGGGAAAAAAGAAAATATTACTCTGACCAAAGAGCAAGAAGGCCTTTTTACTGCAACTGTGACCACTGATGAGACAGGAATTTTTACCATTAAAAATGGCGATTTAACAATACTTTCTTCTGTAGGGATGCTCGATAATCTTGAGTTGTTTGACTTGACTTCAACACAAGAAAAACTAGCCCCCATTATTAAGCACACTGGTGGCTACATCAGACGTTTACACCCTGAGGGAAAAGAAAACATTCATCTTCCTCCATTCAAGCTGATTCAATCAAAAATAAGTCCGTCCTCTTCCCCAGCACACTCAATTGTTCTGAAAGAAGCAACAGAAACCCGTTTAATCAATACCTTTTATTTTTCGATATTTTCTGGTTTTTTGGCACTGCTCACCTGTCTTTTACTGTTGAGCAGTATGTGGTATCGTGAAGGACGTTAAAAAATCTGAAATTTCGTATAATAGTTTTTAAAATTCAGCTTATTCTTTTATGTATTTACTTGTCTTTATAATTATACAACAAATTGATTTATAATTAAAAATACAGTATAATTCTCCTTATTTTAAATATCCTCATATTAAAACAATAAAAAACATTCTCTTGTGTGTTATTAGAAGAGATGCTGTATGGATAGAAACCATTGAAGAAAGAGTGAAATACCTCTTATGAATCCTCTTAAAGCAAAGCAAGGATTTTTACAAAATTGGGGGGAATAGTATGATGGTTTTTATTTGTGCTAGCGTAGAGGTGGTAGTGTACAGTAAGCCCTCTATATACTTCACAGAAGCTTTCCATTATAATATCGAGTACCGTCGTGAAATTAGCTCAGAAGCATTGAGAAATGTCTTTTTTATAAATATGTAAATGTACAACACAATGATATTCTATTGGGGATATTCTATTTGGAACATTCCGCTTGAGGCGTTCTATTTTGCAAGCTAATTTTCATTTTACAATCTTTCTTGCCTTTAAGCACTAACTTATCTTATGTTTATTCTTTAAATCGTTTTTAATACTCTACGAGCTTTTATGTTTTATCTTGCCCATATATCGGATGTACATCTTTCCCCTCTCCCGCAACCTTCCCTTTTTGAACTTTCTGGAAAGCGTCTTACCGGTTATCTGAACTGGCAAAAAAAACGTAAGAGTCAGATGGCAACAGATGTCCTAGAAACTTTACTAGATGCCTTGAACAAAACAAAACCCGATCACCTTGTGATCTCTGGTGATCTTGTCAATCTTGCTCTCGATAAGGAATTTGAACAAGCGCATCGTTGGTTACTTACATTAGGACACCCCCAAGATATTTCTTTGACATTTGGAAATCATGATGCCTATGTCCGCGGAGCTTTACAAAAAGCATGTATCCTCTTTAAACCTTGGATCACAGGTGACAGCCCTCAAAAAAGTGCCTTTCCTTATATGCGCGTTCGCAAAGATGTTGCCATCATAGCAGCTTCTTCAGCCATTGCGACTCTGCCTTTTCAAGCTTCTGGTTATTTTGGTAAAATGCAAGCGCAAACTTTACCGCTCTTTTTAAAGGAAGCAGCACAGCGCAACCTTTTTCGTGTCGTCATGATTCACCACCCTCCCTTTCCCAACGCAACGTCTTGGCATAAAAAACTACGGGATATAAAACGTTTTCTAGACATTATCAAATACCACGGTTGTGAGCTTATTCTTCACGGACATACTCATTTACCCACATTGAATTACATTGAAGGACCAATTAAAAAAATTCCTATTGTTGGTGTTCCTTCCGCATCACAAGCTTTTGGTGATAAAAAACCACCCGCAGGCTTTAACTTATTTTCCATTGAACGCTTACAAAATCAATGG
This sequence comes from Bartonella sp. TT110JLCBS, assembly GCF_042193405.1. Classification (NCBI taxonomy): domain Bacteria; kingdom Pseudomonadati; phylum Pseudomonadota; class Alphaproteobacteria; order Hyphomicrobiales; family Bartonellaceae; genus Bartonella; species Bartonella sp. TT110JLCBS. Next base: position 83,229 of record NZ_JBHILT010000001.1, on the reverse strand, counting down.
CATTGCCAATTACAACGTTATAGCATTATCAACCCCAAAAACGAGATTGTATGTACTGAAACAATTAATCTTTAAACTCCTTCATAGTTGCCAAAACAACCAAAAACGAAAATATTTTTTTTCATATTCCTTTGGAAATTATAATTCTTATTTCCCTTTTTCTCCTTAAAAGACAAAGTTTCACCTTCTCTGTCAATAAATCAATTTTTCTCAGAGAATTCCATCTGCCGCCCCACTTATGTGACTAGCTTTTTACAAACTTATCGGCTTTCTTCCTTCCCGCCCTAAAGGACGAAAATTCTACCACATCTGATTTATAAATAATTCGGATTCTTGTCTCACGGGTTCCAGCTGCTAATTGCGCATGTGATTTACTTCACAAAGCTCTACACATAAACCCTGCTTTGAATTTCATCATCCACTCCTCCAAAAGCATCTAATGCGTAAAATCCTTATAATATTACAATGATGATATTTTATAGAATAATAGAGAAGCTCACTCAGCTTCTATACCTGAAAATCAATGGCTAAAAAAGCCAAATAATAACTAAAGTATATAATTTCAATAACCAAACCTACTTGTGATTCATAAACAAATGATGTTGATTGATTTATCGTAAATAGATTTGAAATGATCCCTTACTATTTCACTCAACATTTATTATCATATATTAAAAAAGTTATAGATTATATTTCGATAAAAGATATAGGTAATAATGTTTTTTACGTCTCGAAAAATTCCTAATTTTCTATCTTTTTTCCTATAAACAACTTTATAATACTCTTTATAATTATTTTATTACTATAAACTATTATTTATAATATCATATGAAATATCGAATAAAAATTATAATATGAATTTTTATTCGATATTTCGGCTGTAATTTTACGTGCTTTAGAATTTTTTTTGCGATCTTTTTGTTATTAAAAAAGATATTTTATGATAACGCAAAACAGAAAAGTTGATTGTATAAGAGGTCTTTCAAATAAAATGCCATTAGCTTGCAATTCACATGTTGGTTTAAAAAAGCATCTTTAAAGCATCCAAATCCATTTCCCGACGGCACCTATGAATAATGTAATGATAAGTTCATTTAGCAGCACCATCTTTACATTTATGGAAAAGCAAGCTAGGCTAGTATTAAATCTCACACTTTGCCACTCCCCAATGTAGCGACAGCCTTTAGCACTTAAGATGGTTCATAAGAGGCATTTTTATTCCTTCTTTTGTTTTCTATCTCACGGCTCTCCCTCCTTTTGACGTGCAAAAGACGCGGTTTTGATTGGTCGACATGGTATAGGTTTAAAATGAGAAAATCTTATGATACTTGGATCTCTCACTCAACATGACAAAAAATAATTTATTATTTACAAATCAAAGTATTGTTCGAATAAAATAGTAGCTCTTTTGAGTAAACGATATTTTCTAGCACATATCTGAAAAATAAAAGCCTCATTCGAAAATGAGACTTTTGAAGTGTTTAATTCTGCAAAAAATTAAAATTTATAAGCTACACCCACGCGGAAATCGTTTGTCTTGTAGTTCAGTTCAACTTTATCCTGTATGAACTTCTTCTTACCCAAATCTGAATAACGATATTCTGCACGCACAATAATGTTATTAGTCATTGCAAAATCAATACCACCTCCAAAGGTATAACCAACCATTGTCTTTTTTTCATCATGCAACCACTCAGAAAAATCAACTTCTTCATTTTTGCTATCAGCTACTGCCGTAAAAGTATTCCGAAGCTGCGTATAAGCAACCCCTCCGGAAATATAAGGCATCATCCGCTCAATCGGAAAACCAACTTTCACCCGTGTAGCACCAGCCCACTTTTGTTTTAAAGTATTACGTATAGCTTCAATAGGCAACGCTGGAGATTCCTCCTCATGAGAATCTCTTGTGTGATTTGTTCTTTCTAAAGATTTTGATGTTTCTTCCTTTTGATTTTTTGGTAGAGGGATATCCTTCGAATTTTTTTTATTAGACAACATAACATCCGTATCAATACCTATAATAAAACCATTATTGATATCAATATTGAAGCCTGCATAAACGCCCCCGATAAAACCAGAAAGTTTAGGCAAATTCTCTTTTTCAACTGGATTCCATACCCCTGTCTCTTTTTTTAAATAACTTGCAGTCGTTTTGCCTGAAAAGTTTCCAATCTGCCCTCCAAGATAAAATCCTGTCCAAGAAAAAGAAGGCGCTGCAAGAACAGGAACAGGCTGTTCAGGAATAACGCTATCCGCCGCCTGTACGATAGAAATTGAAATTAAAGAAAATATAGATGTTGAGGTTAAATACTTTGTAATCATAATTGCTCCCCTAAAAGCTAATGTGATACATAAATAATGGTCAATCGTTTCACAATTTTTTGAAAAAATCTATAGCAAAAATGACACAGTTAAAAAATTAAAATTAGTTTTAATTAAATAGTATTTAAAAAAATTTAAATATTATTTATAATTTCCAGAAACTATTAATCTATAGTAGCTTTTATAGCTTCATATTAATTATTATTATCTAGAATTAGATAATAATAATATCAATGTTTTGAAAAAAATGAGATAAATCTCATAAAGAATATGATTCACTAAAATAATCACTCAGCGCTTTTTGTATAAAGAATGACACCTAGAATGGAGAATTTTTTCATCACACTTGAAAAACAAGTAGAGAACTTCACTCTAACCCTCTCAAGCGTCTAATGAAATAAAAGACAAAAAATTAATATATAAAAATGGAATTAATAATTTTTATTTATTCTTATAGAATTATTTTAATGCTTCATGATTTTTGTAAAAACTGAACAGACCAATTGCCCAGTTTCTGCAATTAATTTTTCAACACGAAGCAAATCAGGTTCCCCAACACTATTCAACAAAAGGTCACTTAATCCAGGTGGCATGTCATTGGGATCAAGAGAATCATTTAAGCAAAGCCGTATAATTTGACTCAAATTTGTATAAAGACGATAGGCATAATGTAAATCAGCAATACATGACTGATTAAGAAAACTGTTTGGTAAGTGATCTAAAATATCCGCTGTCGTCGCTCCAATTTGAAACTCCATGACATGCGTAATAAGAGAAAATTGAGCAATAAACTCCAAATCCATAATACCACCAGACATCGTTTTTAAATCCCATTGATTTTTTGGCGGCTTTTCCTTTGCAATCAAGGAACGCATTTCACATACTTCTTTTGCAACTTCCTTCTTATCACGAGAAATAGCAATAATTGCACACACTTCATTTTCTAGCTTTTGTAAAAAATCAGGATCTCCTGCAATGCCTCGAGCCCTTGTTAAAGCAAGATATTCCCATATCCATGCTTCTTGGCGATAATACTTTTTAAAAAATGGAAAAGAAACAGCAATAGGCCCTTTATTGCCTAACGGCCGTAACCTTAAATCAACGACATAAAGAACACCTTGGCTTGTAAGAGTGGATAAAGCAGAAACGAGGCGCTGTGCTAAACGCGTATAATATTGAGAGATATAAAGAGGCTTTTCTCCATCAGATATTTCTGCATCATCATCGTGTTCATAAAGCAAAACGAGGTCAACATCGGAATCTGCCGTTAATTCGCGACTTCCAAGCTTCCCCATACCCAATATGCCAACACGCCCACCTTTAATACGACCATGAAGACGAGAAAATTCCTCTTGAACGGTAGCAAATGTTTTTGTAATCATAAGATCAGCAAGCGCAGTAAAAGCAAAACCCGCTCTTTCTCCTGTAATTGTACCGTTTAAAATTCGAATACCAATCAAAAAACGTTGTTCATCTGCAAAAATCCTTAAATGATCAAGAATTTCCTCATAAGAAAGAACATTTTCAAGAAAATATTCAAGCCGTTTTTCTAAATATGTTTTGGTCGGTAATTCTGAAAGAATATTCGGATCTAACATTCCATCAAAAACATGGGATCTGCGTGCAATAATTTCTGCAAGACGTGGAGCAGCACCCATAATAAGGACAAGCATATCCAAAAGAGAGGGATTAGACTGCAAAAGACTAAAAAGCTGAATTCCTGAAGGTAAGCCCTGTAAAAAACCATCAAAACGCAACATCGCCTCATCAGCTCGTTTTGTCCCACCAAAAGCTTTCAAAAGAGCTGGTGTTAATTCCGTTAATCTCTCGCGTGCTTCGGCTGATTGCGTTGCTTTATAACGACCAAAATGGAGCGTGCGCATAATACGACAAATATCACTTGCTCTTTCGAAGCCTAAACGGCTTAACGTTATTAATGTCTCCGGATCATCTTCTTCACCGGTAAAAACTAAATTACCAATTTCTAAACCAAGTTCTTGCTCATTCTCAAACAGTGCAGCATAATGTTTTTCAACAACCTGAAGTGTTTTTAATAAATCACGGATAAAACTGCTCCTGTCTTGATAACCCATTAAATAGGCAACACTCGTGAATTGAGCTGTATCATTTGGAAGAAGATGTGTTTGTTCATCGAAAAGCATTTGAATACGATGTTCCACATTTCGAAGAAATGCATAACTTTTTATAAGGCTATTTCTCGTTTTCTCACTGATCCAACCAAGCGTGTGAAGTTCTGCTAACATTGCAACTGTCTGACGTCCACGTAATTGAGGAAAACGTCCACCAGCAATGAGCTGCTGTGTCTGAACAAAAAACTCAATCTCACGAATACCACCACGACCTAACTTTATATTATGCCCATAAGCTGCAATTTGACCGTAATTTTTATGCGCATGAATTTGACGTTTGATCGAATGAATATCAGCAATAGCAGCATAATCTAAATATTTCCGCCACACATAGGGAAAAAGCTCTTTGAGAAAGTTAAAACCTGCCCTCTTATCACCAGCAACTGGACGTGCTTTAATCATGGCTGCTCGTTCCCAATTTTGCCCACGCCCTTCGTAATAACGCAATGCAGTCCTTACTGGTAAGGCCAAAGGGGTTGAACCTGGATCTGGACGAAGACGAAAATCAAGACGAAAAACATATCCTTCCGCAGTGCGTTCTTGAATGATACGGATTAATCGGCGTACCATTTTAGAAAATACGTCAACACTTTCAGAAAGATTACCAATATGAGGTGATGTTTCATCAATGAAAACAATAAGATCAATATCAGAAGAATAATTAAGTTCCCCTGCTCCTAACTTTCCCATCCCTAAAATAATTAAACCACAGTCTTTTTCTGGATTCTCACGGCTTAATAAATTGATCTTACCATGATCATGCGCTTCTCTTAATAGAAAACGTAGTGCTACACTTAATGCTGCTTCGCCCAAACGTGTCAACCAAGCACATGAAACTTCGTAAGTAAAAACACCACCCAAATCAGCTAAAGCAATAAGAACATGCGCTTCTCGTTTTTTGCGCCTTAAAGCAGCCATCAATGAAGTTTCATTTATAGCTTCATCTTTATCAATAGCTGTAATATCATCTATAATTTCGCTCAGCCTTGTTTCTATATCAACATTTAATAAAGCACTAAGATATGATGGGTTGGCAATTAAAACCTCACGCAAAAAAGGAGATAAGGTCATAACCGAACTGATAAAATCAATCTGCGTTCCACTCTCTGAAATGATGGAAACAAGCGATTCTAAACCTTCTTTCCTTGCTTGTTCTTCCATGTCTTTTAACCATTGGGAACCACTTTTATCGAGAGGACATAAAGGGAGAAGCTGTGTTTTTAAAAAAGCTTGTTTCGTCTCTGCTCCCTTGAAAAGCATTTTGCCTTCCTTTCTATTGCTTTATACTTTTAAAATAGTTGTTACGTATGAAAAGAGAAAAGTGAAGAAAAATATCTTTAAGGAAATAACAAAATAGCCCTAAGCCCTGGATTTGCATTTTCAAGTAACAATTCACCCCCGTGAAGCTTCATAACCGCTTTTGCTATACTTAAACCAATCCCAAACCCAGGTTGTGTGCGACTTTCTTCAAGACGAACAAATCGTTCTGTCACTTTTTCACGTTTATCCTCTGCTATTCCTGGTCCATTATCGCTTACAACAACTAATAAATGTTCATCACGATATTCCATTGATAAGCAAACCTCTGCTTTCCTTTCACCTTTAGAGGCATATTTAATGGCATTATCTATAAGATTAAAAATTGATTGTGCAATAAGCTCACGATTCAACTTAAGCTCTTTATCAAATATATTCCCCAACCGAAGTAAAACACCTGACTCTTCAGCAAAAGGTTCGTAAATCTCAACAGCATCCTCAAGGATCAGTTTCATATTCATCATTTCAAGATGCTCAATTGCACTGCTGGCCTCAATACGTGAAATCATTAAAATCGCATTAAACGTACAAATAAGTTGATCTGATTCTGCAATAACCCTATCAAGGACCTGACGATACTCAAGCTTTGTCTTATTTCCTGAAAGCGCCTCTTCAGCGCGATTTCTAAGACGCGTTAACGGTGTTTTCAGATCATGAGCAATATTATCTGATACTTGACGTAAACCAATATTTAACTCTTCAATGCGGTCTAACATAACATTAAGATTGGTTGACAATCGATCAAACTCATCCCCTACTCCAGAAACAGGTAAACGCCCACTGAAGTCACCATCCATCAAGCGCTGTGATGCAGCCGTTACATGATCAATCCTTTGTAAAGCTCTCCTGCCAACAAAAAACCATATGAGTAAAGCGCCTCCAACCATTGCGGCAAGTGCAATGATCACAGCTTTACGAATAACCACTGCAAAACGTTCTGGCTCATCCAAATCACGTCCTATAAGAATCTTCATAGCATTAGGCAAATCAACAATAACCGCCAAAGCGCGATGTTCACTTGTTTTGCCATGTTCTCCAAAACGGGAATACAAAAAAGAGGTAGAAATAAAACCACTCTGATTCAAAAGACCTAATTCAATACGTGCTACATTTCCTGCTAAAATACGCCCCATAGAATCTGTAACAAGATAAAGAAATGCTCCTGGTTGTCTTGAACGATAATCAATAGTGCGCATTAATAAGGATAATCCCCCATAATTATAAGCATTTTCAATATACTTTAATTCTTCATGTAAAGCCTGTTCAGTTTGCTCTGTTAACAATGAAGCAGAAAATGCCGTCATATAAATAGAAAGTCCTGTTGCCACCAATCCAAACAATAAAATGTAAAGTGCTGAAAGCCTTAGCGCCGTCGTGCGCATTATATTAATCAAACGATTCATGCTTTGTTATCTGGTACTTTCAGCATATATCCAGCTCCACGCACTGTATGGAGAAGAGGGACATCAAAATCTTTTTCAATTTTGGCTCTCAAACGAGAGATATGAACATCAATGACATTTGTTTGTGGATCAAAATGGTAATTCCAAACATTTTCCAAAAGCATAGTGCGTGTAACAACCTGCCCCGCATAACGCATCAAATATTCAAGTAAACGAAACTCTCGTGGTTGCAATAGAATGTTTCTATCACCTCGTTTTACCGTATGTGCTAACCGATCAAGCTCAAGATTACCTACACAGTAAACAGTTTCTGCTTCTTTAGGATTTTTCCGCCGTTGTAAAACTTCAACACGCGCAAGAAGTTCAGAAAAAGCATAAGGCTTTGTCAAATAATCATCTCCCCCTGCACGCAGCCCCGTTACACGATCATTAACTTGCCCTAAAGCAGACAGAATAAGAACCGGTGTTTCATTGCCTTTAGCGCGCAATTCAGCAATAATAGAAAGACCATCACGATGCAAAAGCATTCGGTCAACAACCATAACGTCATAATTTTCCGTGATTGCTAAAGCGTATCCCGTATCTCCATCATAAGCAACATCAACAGAATGCCCTACTTCCAAAAATGCTTTTTCGAGATAATGCCCCGTCTCATGATCATCTTCAATAACGAGTATCTTCATAAAACGTATCTCCATTATTTTATTATGTTGTAGGACAAATGTTTAATAAATATTTGTCCTACAACTAAAGCTTTATTTTTTGAAAATTGGAAGAGCAACAAAACGATTTTGATCATTTGTTCGCACTTGTAAGAGTATAGCCTTTCGTCCTAACTGCTGAGCATTTTTGATTGTGTTAATAATATCAGAGACTCGTTTAACTGGTTTATTATTTACTGTCACAATGATATCACCAGGGCGTATCCCTTTATCTGCAGCATCTGAATCGGTATCGACATCCGTTACGACAACCCCTACACCATCATCAGAAGGCATAACAATCAAACCATAATCTTCCAATGTTTCATCTAAATCACTCTGTCCATTTGAATATTTTGAAGTCTCTTTCTTACTTTCATCTTCAGACATTGAAGCGAGTTTAACCTTTATACTCTCCTCCTTACCTGATCTCCAAATCCCTATGGTTACCATTTCTCCTGGTTTAATATTTGCAATACGTTTCGCCAGCTCACGCGCATCAGCAACTTTTTCATTATTCACTGAAATAATTACATCACCCGCTTTAATACCAGCCTTTTCTGCCGGTCCTTTTAACGGATCAGTAACCAAAGCACCTTTGGCTTCTTTCAATCCTATTGAATCGGAAATCTCCTTTGTTACCGGCTGAATCTGAACACCTAACCAACCACGTTGAACTGAACCTTTTTCAATAAGTTGTTGTACAACCTGTTTTACAGTCGCTGCTGGAATAGCAAAAGCAATCCCAACATTTCCTCCAGAAGGAGAAAAAATTGCTGTATTAACCCCAACAACCTTTCCATTAAGATCAAACGTTGGACCACCAGAGTTTCCTCTATTAACAGCAGCATCAATCTGAATAAAATCATCGTACACACCAGTGCCAATATCACGTCCACGTGCAGAAACAATACCTGCTGTCACAGTTCCACCAAGACCAAATGGATTCCCAATAGCAACAACCCAATCCCCAACACGAAGCTTTGAATCATCACCAAAATCAACATAAGAAAATTTTCTTTTATCATTCACTTTTAATACGGCAAGGTCGGTTTTTGGGTCTTTCCCAATGAGCTTTGCGTTCAATTCTGTACCATCATCAAGAACAACAGTATAACTTGTTCCATCAGAAATCACATGATCATTGGTCACAATGTAACCATCAGATGAAATAAAAAAACCCGATCCAAAAGCAACAGGACGGAGTCTCTGCGATTGGTGCGGAAATTTATTTTTAGGTTTATCAAAATCATAAAACTCTTTAAAAAATCTTTTTAAAGGATGCTGATCTGGTAATTGATCAAGCCCTGGACCACTAAAAAAGTTGCTAAAGAACCTATCTTCTTTCTTTTTATTGCTCTTTACTTGTACTGCTACAACGGCTGGTTTCACTTGAGCAACAATATCGGCAAATCCCTGTTGTTGCATTAACGAAGTAAATACAGAACTTGCATGAGCCTTTGTCATCCACAAGCTTGATGTACATCCACTAAAAAACAGTGCACTTTCCAATATCGCAGAAAAACTCACTGCGACAAATGTTTTAAAGAAAGCCTTTTTAACCATTTATTCTATGCTCCTATTCAATCATACCTTTATTTCAATTCCGATCACTTATAAAATATCAGACCTTACCGTTTTCTGTCTAAATTATTAAAGTTTTGTAAGGTTTCAGTATTCCCTAATATAATTACAATAAGATTGTATGCTCATTCAGATAATCTGATTTTTTTATGTAACATCTTTTTTAATGCAATGACATTTTTGACTGTTCTTTTTCATTCACATAACGCATGATTATTCCGTTTGAAGTGGAAAAATATGATACTTATACCAATGATAATAATGATCAAAGGCGAGAACCATAAAAACCAAGTTATTTTATTCAATGGTGGTTTCAAGAGAATAAATTCACCATATCGCTCAACAAGAAAGTCAGTAACTTGCTGATTACTATAGCCCATTTTTAGCCTTTCCCGAATTAAAAGCCGTAAATCACGTGCTAAAGCAGCATCTGAATCATCAATTGATTGATTTTGACAAACCGGACAACGTAAATGCGATGAAATATGGCGTGCTCGCGCTTCAAGAATCTTATCCTTTAAAATCTCATCCGGCTCTACTGCTATTGCTAATCGAAAAGGAAACGTTGCAATTAAAAAAAATACAATCCAAAGAATTTTTTTCATCTCAATGTCTTTTCCCAAAATTTAAAGCAAGCACTACCCTATTGTACATGCCAATGCGAAACCAATACCCCAAAAGAGAAAGACATCCTCCCATAGCCATCATGAATGCCCCTAACCAAATACATATTACATAAGGCTTCCACCATATGTGCACAACAAGACCCCGATTATCGATCCGTCCCGGCACAATATAGAGCTGCGATAAGCCATGATTTTTCAGACCAACTTCTGTTGTTGATGTATTTTGACTTGAATAAAATCGCTTTGAGGCTGTTACATGACCCACAATGTTTTTATTTTCATATATTTTAAAATAAAACTCCATTGTCGAATAATTCGAACCAACACCATCATACACTGCATCAAAATGAAGCATTTTATCCGCTATCGTCACCCTATCCCCTACGTTCATGATTAAAATACGTTCTTGCCCAAAACTTGCCACACAAACAATACCAAATAATGTAACGCCTAATCCCATATGTGCTATTGCTGCACCAAAAGTAGACCATGGCAATCCAAGAAATCTCTTAACGCGTACTGAAAAATCTCTCTTGCCATATCCACTCTTTCCCCATAGATCCACTAAACTGCCTAAAAAAACAAACGCTGAAAGCCCAATCCCTAAAACTGCAAAAATATCACGCACAGATGCCGCATAGAATATTATAAAACAGACGATACCAACGAATACAAAAACAAACCACAACCGTTCAAAAACTGCAAGAAAATCACCGCGTTTCCATGCCATCATTGTCCCAAACGGAACAAACAACAACAGCAAAAGCATTAGTGGTCCACAGGTCAGGTTAAAAAAAGCAGCCCCTACAGAAATTTTTTGCCCAGTTAATATCTCAATAAAATAAGGATAAAGCGTACCAATCAATACTGTTGCTGTTATTGTTGTAAGTAACAAATTATTTAAAACAATAAACCCTTCACGTGAAATTGGTTGAAAAAATCTTTCTGTTTTTAAAATAGGGGTGCGCAAAGCAAAAAGAAAAAAAGCCGCTCCTGTAAAAAAAAAGAAAAGCGCAAGCATTGCTTGCCCCCGTGCTGGATCAACAGCAAAACTATGAACAGAAACTAAAAGCCCAGAACGCACAAGAAAAGTTCCCATCAGAGAAAGAGAAAAAGTAAGCAGCGCTAAAAACAGAGTCCAACTTTTCAATATTTCTCGTTTTTCGAGAACAAGAGCAGAATGTAAAAGAGCCGTTCCTGAAAGCCAAGGCATAAACGAAACATTTTCAACAGGATCCCAAAACCAATAACCGCCCCATCCTAGCTCATAATAAGCCCAATAGGAGCCAACCATAATACCCAATGTCAAAAAACACCAAGCAAGTAAAAGCCACGGACGAATCCCACGTGCCCAAATTCTATCAACATGTCCCATAATCAATGCCGCAACGGCAAAAGAAAAACAAAGTGAAAAACCGACATAACCTAAATAAAGTAGCGGTGGATGAATTGCTAATGCGATATCTTGTAAAAGAGGATTGAGACCATTTCCCTGCAATGCTGGTGGATTTATACGTAAAAATGGATTGGATACAAAAAGAATAAATAAAAGAAAAGCAGTTGTAATCCAACTTTGGCAAATTAAAACAAGCGTCTTAAAATCTTCTGGCAAATGTTGGCTAAAAAAAGCCATCAATGCGCTAAAAAAAGCAAGACTTAAAACCCATAACAACATAGAGCCTTCGTGGTTGCCCCAAACACCTGTAATTTTATAGAGCATCGGTTTTTCTGAATGAGAATTCTCAACAACGTTCAAAACAGAAAAATCAGATACGACATAAGCATAAATTATCACTAAAAAAGATAAAAGTAGTAATGTAAAAGTAATATATGTTAGAGGAACAGCTGTTTGCATTAACAAACGCTCTCTCCACCAAAAACCTAAAGCAGGTAAAAACGCCCCTAATAAGCTTACTGAAAATGCTGCAGCTAAAAAAATATGACCCAGTTCGACAAGCACAATCGAATTATTTCTCCATAATGTAATGTTTTTTCAAACGATCAGCTGTTTCTTTAGGCATATAAGTTTCATCATGTTTTGCTAAAATACGCATCCCTATAAAAAAGCCCTGTTTATCGAAATGCCCTTCTACAATCACCCCCTGACCTTCACGAAAAAGATCCGGTAAGGCACCATTGAAAACCACTTTTTCATGTTTTTTGTTATCCGTTACAAAAAAAATAACGCCTCTCTCTCCAACATATTGAACGGTTCCCTTTTCAACAAAGCCACCCAAACGCAAAGGGCGCTCCGTTAAAATATCTTCTCTTGTAATTTCAGAGGGCATTCTAAAAAAACTGACCGCATGACGCATTGCATACACTATGAGACTTGCTGCAATTGTCATAACCAAACAACATAATAATATGATCAGTAAGCGCCTTTTTTTTCGCTGCTCTAAAATAACCTTCCATGAGGCAGAACTCTTTAAAGATTGACTGTTCATAGACACTCTGCGAAAAAAGTTTAAATGCGTTATAATTAAGTATCAATATTTTATTTTTTAAGAGCTTTGCACATCTTCTACATAGGTGCAAGATTTCTTTTCTCTGTATGCTCACGCGATAAATCACGTAACTGAATCATCATTTTTTTAACACGTGATTGTCCTGAAAAATTTTCAGGCATTGTATCAAGAAAGCTTTGTAAAAATTGCACTGCCTGCGCAGTTTTTCCTGCTTGATGCAATGCATCGGCCAACAACAAACGTGGATAAAAATCTGTTGGGGCTAAATCTGCTGCTTTTTGAAAGGCATTTTGCGCTTCTTGCGTTATCACCCCCCCTTCATAACCAACCAATGCTAAACCGTATCCGACAAGCCTTGGAGCTGTTTCGCCATTCAAACGAAGTGCATCTAAATAAGTATTCACAGCTTCTTGAAAAAGGCTTTCTTCGAGATACCCTACCGCTAACGCATCTGCTAGCTTGCCATCATGAGGTGCACGGAAAAAAAGCACTTGTAAACGAATAAGCTTTTCTTGCTTACTGAGAGTTTTAGGATCCTTATCCATTAATTCGCTAAAAAAATAACTTTTCACTTCTGGATTGCCTGTCAGCCCATAAATACTCCATGTCATAAGGAGAACAAACAAGATACTTAAAGCCTTAAGAATATTTCTTTTTTTATAATTCATATAAAGCTTGTTAAACTCAATCATACGCTTATGGCTTCTATAACCATCTACGGTTTCAACTTTCCATTCTTTCTTTATCTCATCGTCAAAACGTAGTGAAAGAAAAAGAATACTTGCCAGAAAAGTCAGAAAAAATGCTGCAAAAATTAATAAGAGCATATCGTTTTTTTCCAATACGAACAGAGAATAACTCGCTTACATTTTATCCTCTTCATAAGAAGAGTGATGTGAATTAATAAAAATTCATTTTTTCATGGAGAATATTATAAATATCTATCATATATATCAATTAAGCAAAGAAACTAAAAACAATGTTTCCCTACTCTTTATGTATTGTCTAAAATACTGCTTTATAAACTTTATAGACATTTCTTGCTTAAGAAGAAAATATGTTATTCTCCCATCTTAGGTAACAAAACTTTTGCATACAATCCACCCAAATCAGAACGGGATAAAAAGAGATTGCCACCATATTCACTGACCATATCTGAAACAATTGCTAACCCTAAGCCTGATCCTAGTTTACTCTCATTAAACCGCCACCCTCTTTTTAATGCTTCATCAATTTTGTCTTCTGTTAAACCAGGACCATCATCTTCTACAAAGATACTAAAATATTCTTTTTCTTCAACATTTTCTTCTAAACAACAAGAGATCAAAACCTTTGCGCGAGACCACTGAGTAGCATTTTCAATCAAATTCCCTACAATTTCTTCTAAATCTTCCTTCTCTCCAGAAAAAACAATATCATCAACATCCATAATAAATTGAATTTGTTTTTCAGGATTAAGCTTTTTCATAACCCGCACCAAACGTTCAAGCACACTGCGAACAGACGTATGATAGACAACACTATCGCATTGTGCTGCAATCCGCGCACGCTGAAGATAATGATTGATTTGAGCTTGCATTATTTGCGTTTGCTCTCTCAACAAACTAGCCTTTTCTCCGCGCATCTTATCTGTCTCATTCATAATCACGGATAGAGGCGTCTTCAATGAATGCGCGAGATTACCAACTTGTGTGCGAAATCGCTCAATAATACGCTGATTATTATTAATGAGAGCATTCATCTCTTGTACAAGCGGCATCACTTCGCTTACTAAATCCGTATTCACATAATGAACTCTTCCTTCGCGAATATCATTCAATGCGCGTCGAATAAGCTTCAACGGTTGAAAACTAAAGAAAATAATAGCAATATTAATAAGAACGCTCCCGACACCGAAACTCCAAAGAAAAATTTGCAAAGTTCGTTTAAATTCCTTTACTTGGGCATAAGCTTCATCGATATTCCCAACAAGCCGAAAACGTGCAATATGATTTTTATTATCAAGAACAACATCACTCTCAATCACTTGTAGCTTTTGACCATTGTTCCCCGTTATCCGATAAGAGCGAAAGAATTTATTGTCAAAAGGTATATCAACATCACTTGGTGTAAATATCTCGCCTGTTCCCAATGAGGGGGATGTCAATCTTCCTTTTAAATTATGGGATATCGCAACAACTTCCCAATACCATCCTGTTGTTGGATCAGAATAACGAATATCATCAATCCCAGCCCCTCCTATCAAAGTACCTTCCGATGACACCGTCACTGTTGCAATAAGACTGTAGAGTTGAGCAGAAAGGATACGCTCTAGGCTTTGTTCAGTTGAACGCTTATAAAATAAAATACTTACTGCAGAAATCGATAAAAGAGAAATAACAACCCATAATGTTGATAAGATCATAACACGTAAACTGAGAGATCGAGTAATGACAAAAAAGAACTTCCTATACCAATTATTCTCTTCAAAAACATTCATTAATCACCTCGCGTTCTCACGCGATATCCCATTCCTCGAATAGTTTCAATCAAATCCACTCCAAGCTTTTTCCGTAACCGACCTACAAAGACTTCCACTGTATTCGAGTCCTTATCAAAATCCTGATCATAAAGATGTTCAGTAAGCTCTGTTCTTGAAATGATCCTGTCACAATGATGCATGAGATACGAAAGCAGTCTGAATTCATAAGATGTTAGTTTAATCAATTGACCATCCACAAAAACACGAGACGTCTTTGTATCCAACAAAACATTTCCGCAACATAATGCACTTGTCGCATGTCCAGTAGTGCGACGAATTAATGCGCGCAAGCGCGCCATCACTTCCTCCAAATGAAATGGCTTCACAACATAATCGTCAGCCCCAGCATCAATACCGTGCACCTTATCAGACCAACGGTCTCGCGCCGTTAGCATTAAAACAGGCATGGAGAGCCCTTCTTGACGCCACTTTTCAACAACACGAATACCATCAATATACGGCAGTCCTATATCAAGTATCACCGCGTCATAAGACTCTGTGCTCCCTAAAAAATAAGCCTCTTCACCATCGAAAGCACTATCGGAAACATATCCTGCACGTCTTACAGCTTCTGCTAATTGATGGTGAAGATTCCGATCATCTTCAACGATTAAGATACGCATCACAACACCATCTGCTAAAAACTAATCAGCAGGAACAAAAAACTCAACACGACGTAACTTTTCACCATTACGGGCTGGTACAACAACCACAATTGCACACATGTCCTTTCCATCCTGAACAACTGGTTTTGAACGGACGAGAACCCCGCTCTCTTGCGCGGCAGCCTTCTTACCTACTTCAGCACACCCAGAAGCTAGAACAGAATCTGCTTCTAAAAAAGCGGCTATTATTACGGACAAGAATTTTTTTTTCATCATAAATATTTCAATAACCCATCTCTTCTCTTCCTTGATAAAGGATAAAAGAAATAATGGTTTTTTTGGGGCGATTAAAAAATCACAAATGGAAACAATTTATCCTCTATCTTACAGAAGAACATATTAACATTACTCCAAATTTTTAAAAAATCAAAAAAATATTTTTAATAATGAAAATAAAATTTATTCAATAAAATAATAAAATCTTAATATACTATCTTACAAAAAATGAATAATTATAAAACAAATTCTTTCTCTGTTAGAACTATAGAAAAAAAATACTTCTACTCCATATAATTATTGTATATTTGTTTGGTTGTATTGCTTTGCCATAGGCTCTCTTTAAATGTTTGATTTTTTTAAAAAAAAGAAAGGGCAACATCGTAAGCCATTTCACAGTCCTGCTCTCATTGAATTAGACGCACGATTAGACACAGCGCTTTATCACATTCGTTCTGCTAACAGTTTTTTCTGGAAAAAGGCAAAAATCGTCTCACAAAATTTTCATCTTCAAGGATGGAAACGTTTTATCGTTGAAGTTCTCGATGAAATACTGACATTAGGGTTGATGGGATTTACTCTTTTCACTATTTTGGGTATTTCTGTTTTTGAAGTGACCAAAACAGATTGGTCTTTTCCTAAAAACTTTTCCATTCTTTTTCTAGATCGCTATGGAAATTCCATTGGGCACCGCGGTGCAATGCCGGCTATTTCTGTCCCCGTTGAAGAAATGCCAGACACTGTTATTAAAGCGGTTCTCGCCACAGAAGACCGTCATTTTTTCAATCATTGGGGCATTGATTTTCAAGGACTTACACGGGCAATTTCACAAAACATGCAAGCTAAAAGTGTGGTTCAAGGTGGTTCAACTCTCACACAACAATTGGCTAAAAATTTATTCTTAACAAATGAGAGAACGATAACACGTAAAATTAAAGAAGCTTATCTTGCTCTTTGGCTAGAAGCAAATTTTAGCAAAAAGCAGATTTTACAACTTTACCTTGACCGAGCCTATATGGGAGGAAACAATTTTGGTATTGCCGCAGCGGCAAAATTTTATTTTGGAAAAAACATACGTCATGTCTCTTTAAGTGAATCTGCTATGTTAGCAGGACTCTTTAAAGCTCCAACAAAATATGCTCCTCATAGTCATCTCTTTGCAGCTCAAACACGTGCCAATGTTGTCCTGTCTAATCTTGTTAATAGTGGCTTTATGACGAAGAGCCAGATTATCAATGCGCATCGCCACCCTGCTAGGGCGCTTCCCCACATAGAAAATAATCAGCCTGATTATTTTCTTGATTGGGCATTCGAGGAAGTCAAAAAAATGCGTAATCAATTTCTAAGTCATAATTTAATTATTCAAACAACCCTTGATCCGAATATTCAAAAAGCAGCAGAAGAATCTATTGCTTATCATTTACATCAATATGGTCAACAATATCGTGTAACACAAGCTGCCACCGTTATACTCGATAATAATGGTGCCGTATGTGCAATTGTTGGAGGACTAGATTATAAAAAGAGTCAATTTAACAGAGCAACACAAGGCGGTCGACAACCTGGTTCTTCATTCAAACCTTATGTTTACGCAGCCGCAATGGAACATGGACTGTCTCCCTCAACAATCGTTCTAGATGCTCCTATCAATTGGGGAGGTTGGACACCCAAAAATAATTCTGGCCGTTATTTGGGGAAAATTGATTTAGCAACAGCTTTAGCTTTTTCTATTAATACAGTCCCTGTGTATCTCACCTATCAATATCTTCACCGCGATACCCAACCTATCATAGATCTCATCAAGAATATGGGGATTAACGCGCATATTTTATCACACAAAACGATGGTTCTTGGCACTTCCAACATGACTCCCATGGATCAAGCTACAGGTTTTAATGTCTTTGCCAATGGAGGAATAGCGGGTAATCGTCATGGGTTTACGCAAATCAGAACAATCGATGGGCATGTGGTATGGGATTTCGAACATAACGGAAAAAAACTACACCGAGTTCTGAGTGAACAATCAGCTGCTTATATGAACCAAATGATGGTGGGTGTCACAACACGAGGGTCTGGTAAGCGTGCTGCTCTGCCCATGACTCTTGTCTCTGGGAAAACTGGAACATCACAATCCTATCGTGATGCTTGGTTTGTTGGCTTTACTGGCAATTATACTGGAGCGGTATGGATGGGAAATGATAACTTTTCACCGATGAATCGTGCTTTTGGGGGTGGAGTCCCTGCCATGATATGGCGACGCATCATGCTTGCTGCACACCAAAATATTATGCTCAAACAACTCTATGGTGTTAAAGATTCTCTTCTTCCTTATCATCCCCCAATACTTTCCTCCCATGCAGATTCTGAATTTTTCTCCCCAATACCCTCTACGCTTTCTCCTGAAACATTGAATATTGTGCGATTGATTAACAAAGATCTGAAAAAACCATCTGCAATTTCTTTGAAGATGAAAACAACTGGAGATTCAAAATTTTGAATTCAAGATATTCACTGATGTTTTTTAATATCACCATTTTCTTTTTTATCTTCGCTTTTTCCATTTTATGTGGAAAACTGAGTGTCGATTATGTGCTCAATTCCTTTCCTCATTTTGAACGCTTTAGAATTGGAAAATGGAGTGCTTATCCAAAAATGGGAACCGCCAATATGGATCCTTATACCCGCGCCCGCACGACCAAACGAGGCATTGTTTCACTCGGACGCACTGAAGGTCTTCAATTCCAGATTTGGCAAGACAACCAAGGGCGTCCACTCCACCCCCACTGTCATTATTTACTCAAAGGCACCATCCCTGAAACTCGTCTTTTCACCCTTTATACAGCTGACAAATCCCTAAAACCCTATACTTCATCCAAAGAAATACCTTTTGAACTCCACACGAACGCTATTATTTATGAGCATGATGGCTCATTGCGCATCAATATTTCACCTACACCGCAAGCCGGCAATTGGCTTGCAACAGTTAGTCAAAAAGAATTCGGGCTTATTCTTACCTTATACGATACCTCAATCATCTCTGCAACGGCATTACAAAAGCTTACAATGCCATCAATAGAACAAATCCCATCAGGACAAATAAATTGTGACTAGATTCATTTATATCGCACTTCTTGCAATCATTGGCGCTATTATCGTTCATATTTGCGTTCTCTTTCTGATCCCCTATTGGGCACAAAATAATATATGGACAGCACTTAAAAAATCCGGAGCCCCTTATCAATTTGTTGCTTTTACTCCCGATAATCCTATTCAACAATCTGCTGATCCCCTCTTTCTTCTTAAAGTCTGCAGATTTAATCTTGAAAATGGACCTGTTCATTTAAAAGCTTTGAAAACACGACAATTTTGGTCACTAGCAGCCTACACACACAAAGGAATTATTTTCTATAGCCTTAATGACCGAACAGCCCCTGATAATACACTCGATCTTATTATTGGAAAACCAATACAAATCATAGAACTCAAAAAATCAAAACCTAAAAAAAATGCCAATTCAGTTTTGGTTGCTAAAAATTTGAATGAAGGTTTTGTCATTTTACGTATTTTTGCCCCTTCTTCACTTGCAAAAAAAGAAAATGAAGCTTTTCTTTCATCTGCGACCTGCCGCATATTTTATGAATAAAAACGGAGTAACCTCTCATTTGTACAATACCTTACTTTCTATACAAAATACATGAAGCCTATCAAAATGGTTATCTTTTTTCTCTATTAATTGAATCTTCGAATTCAGATTTATCTGATTATAAATCCCTCAATTTTTTATTGAGATAGAATGAAATCTCTATTGCACATCATCATATCCTATTTGATTACGCATTATCTGACAGAAAAAACTCCCAGCAATCAGAAGAGAAAATCAAGAGTAAAGTTCTAGAAAAATATGCTGCTAACAACCGTAAAACTTGTTATTTGAGTTTATTTCTTTTTATTTACAAACATTCCCATAAAATTCGCATCAATGACATGATAAACTATAGAAGAAATACTGATTACCTTCAATGAAGTGCAAAAATAATCGCTGGAAACTTATAAGACATTATGCATCCTTGACCTCAAAAATAAGTGCTTTATTTTTGTTTTATGAGCATAAGCTTTTTGTAAGATATGCACTCTGAAAAAACTTGGCTTATAGTTTACAATTGAGGGGAAAAACTTCATGAAGAAGAGATATGTTCGGTTCATTTCAAGAGCAGCAGTATGGTCCCCTCGATTTGGTGGATTGTCGTTCTTTGTTTTATTATTTTCAGTCATTTTACAACGTTTTTCCGTCATTAACGTAACCGACTTCATAATTTTGATCGGAATCTCTACCGGCTGTGTGATTATTTCTCTTTTTCTTGCTTTAAAAGCACTTTACAGCTTATGGATCTATGGAGCCCTAGGGGGAATGAAAGCTTTAAAAGGGATCATTTATTCACTCATAACTGCGACACCATTGATGTTATTTTTTGGACTTTGGTTTACCTTACCGGCTCTTTACGATATTTCTACCGATACACAAAGCCCGCCAGCTTTTTTTCGCACAATACGTCCCAGCGATGCTTTACCGCTCAAAAGTGTTTTGACTGAACAAGCAACATTACAGATGTCACAATGGCCAGAAATGTCGGGGCGCCGTTATGATGGTTCACCTGATCGTATTCGCGAATCTGTTCTCAATGTTTTAGCAGCCTATGATTGGCCTGTTGTGGCTCAACGAGAGTTTAAAGGTGAAGAAAATGCGCTTTATATTGAAACGAGAGCTAAAACTTTTTACCTTGGGTTTATTTCGGATATCGTGATACGCTTAACTGATGAAGGGGATACAACTTTTGTTGATATGCGTTCTGCTTCTCGTTATTTGCCAAGAGATTTGGGGACAAATGCTGCTTTTATTATCGATTTTATGGATGCGCTTGATACAGAAATCGCTTCCCTTCCTCTTTCACAAGACGATGAATAACGATCAAGAGCGAGAGAGAAGACACTTTATTTCACAAAAATTGCTTATTTTTCAATAAACATGATACATAAGCAAACAATCACTTTTCAAAAGCTATAAACTAAAAATTCTTATACAAAAGATAATATTCTCAAACCTAACCATTCTTGAAATAATGAAAAAGATTAAAAAAATAGGAAATAAAAAACAGAAATATTGATAATAATATTAAAGTCTCTGTCTAACTGTAATCAGTAAATATTTTTTAAAGTTTAATATTAAATAAATTATTATAAAACTCATATCAAAAACATTATTATATAAAGATAATAAATAATCATTTTTCATATAAATAACGTATACAAATAAAAACTGTTATAGAAAGTAATATAACAAATATAATGAACAAAAATGTGCTTAAAAACATTTTTTTCACAATTTCTTTGTTACTATAACCTTTAAATTTATACTGTAAAAACATGGCATAAAAAATATAAAGAAAAAACATGTAGAAGATAATAATTTTGCAATAATACGAATAATATCACTCATAAAAAATCCAAATTAAAAATATATAAAAACAATAAACATTAATATATATTATATCATATAAAACTTAATAATTTAAAATAATATAAAAAACGAATTTATTCTTAATTAATGATTTAATTTTAATATTTTTTTCATTACATACCTTAGATACATAATACAATTTAAATAAATATAATTAAACAAAAAATGCAAAAAACAATTCATAAAGTATATTAAAAATATAGATAACAAATAAAATTTCCAAATTAATCTATAATTATAAATTAATAATGAATAATCATTGTTCATAGAAATAACGTATATAAATAAAAAATGTCATAGAAAATAATATAAAGAAAAAAAATATTCTTAACAAAATTTTTTTCCAAATTTCTTTTTTACTATAACCTTTAGATTTATAATATGAAAACAATGTATAGAAAAATATAACTAAAGCACCTATGGAAAATAATAATTCTACAATAATACTAATAAGCTCATTCATAAAAAAAATCCAAATTAAATATATAATTTTGTAGAATTATGCACCTAAACCTTCCTGTCAAGTTTGTAGACACATAATTATGCCTACAAGCTTGTTCATTGCTTTACCGCTCAAAAGTGTTTTGACTGAACAAGCAACATTACAGATGTCACAATGGCCAGAAATGTCGGGGCGCCGTTATGATGGTTCACCTGATCGTATTCGCGAATCTGTTCTCAATGTTTTAGCAGCCTATGATTGCCCTGTTGTGGCTCAAAGAAAGTTTAAAGGTGAAGAGAATGAACTGTATATTGAAACGAGAGCTAAAACTTTTTACCTTGGTTTCATTTCAGACATTGTCATTCGTTTAACTGATGAAGGGGATACAACTTTTGTTGATATGCGTTCTGCTTCTCGTTATTTGCCAAGAGATTTGGGAACCAATGCTGCTTTTATTATCGATTTTATGGATGCCCTTGATACAGAAATCGCCTCACTTCCTCTCTCACAAGACGATGAATAACAATCTAAGAGAAATAAGGCATTTTATTTCATAAAAGTTGCCTATTTTTCAATAAATCATGATACATAAGCAAACAATCACTTTTCAAAAACTATAAATTGATAATCCTTATACAAAAGATAATAATCTCAAAACAACCCATGCTTGAAATAATGAAAAAGATTAAAAAAATAGGAAATAAAAAACAGAAATATTGATAATAATATTAAAGTCTCTGTCTAACTGTAATCAGTAAATATTTTTTAAAGTTTAATATTATATAAAAATAATAACTTATTTTTTATAAATAACTCTACAAATAACACCTTATAATTATATTTTTAAAATAATATAACAACTTGATTTTATATTATTTTAAAATTCCCATATATTCAATTAATAAATTTGCAGCATAATATAATATAAAAAACCTAATTGTTGTTAATATTGTCCTTTTTATACTCCAGTTCTTACCTTTAAATCTATTGTAAAAAAACATGCAAAGTCCAAATCCAATTGCTGTCATTAAGGAGCTAGTAAAAGTATGCATAACAAAAAATCCAGACTGAAATTTCATCTACTTTATGAATGATTTAAGAGAGAGAGCAATAGAGTATAATTCAAATAATAAACTTAACTTAATTAAATATAATTTTATATATAAACGATCTTTATAAAATTCCCATATATTTAACTAATAAAATTCCAAAATAATATAATATAAAAAACATAATTGTTGATAATATTGTCCTTTTTATACTCCAGTTCTCACCTTTAAATCTATTGTAAAAAAACATGCAAAATCCAAATCCAATTGCTGTTACTAAGGAGCGAGTAAAAGTATTCATAACAAAAAAATCCAAAATAAAATATCTATTATCACACACAAAAATATCCCTGAAATCAGTTTAGCCATAGCTTTAAAGTATGTTTACAATATCACTGATCTCAGAAATATCTTACTAGCTATTTTCTAAATAAATTAGAAACAGCCTCCCTCTACTTTACGGATGACATTGATTGTACTTATCTTTAAAACCGTTAATAGCTCCTCCAAATCCGCCTGCTACTGCTGTTTCCGGACCACCTAATAAACCAATTAATGCTCCTACGCCTCCCTTTATGGCTGCTGATTCGACATAATCGCTTACTTCACAACTTGGATTCGGATGGCATTCATTGTACTTATCTATAAAACCGTCAGCCGCTCCTCCTAATCCGCCTATTGCTGCTCCTTCCGGACCAAATAATGCACCAGATGCTAGTCCTATGCCTCCGTGTATGGCAGCCGCTTCAACATAATCGCTTGTTTCACAACTTGGTGCCGTATAGCATGCATTGTATTTATCTACCACAGCGTCACCAGCTCCTGCTAGTCCACCTCCTATTGCTCCATTGACAAAGCCAGAACCGACACCTCCCAGTCCAGAAAAAAGACCTCCAACTGCACCAGCAATACCTCCTATTACGTCTCCTATGATGCCGCCTGCACCTGCTGCTTGGGCATGAGCGCCTGGGCTACAATCATCTTCTTCTGGAAAAAGCCAACTTTTTTGATGTGAGTTACTACTTGAATCATTTGATGAGCTTGAACTACCAATTTAAATCCTTCTTTTATTATTAAAAATAACTGTATCACAACGATACAGTGGGAATTTGATTATTGTTCATTTTAGCAAATGTCAAATATAATTTGTATAAATAACAATAAAAATACTGTATAAACAATAAATACATTATGTTTATATTATATTCATACAAAATGTATATTTTGTATGAATATAATACTATTTACAATACTGTTTAAATATGCGACATCAATCGCTCTTTCTCTTAAACAAAATCATAAATTCAAATGAGTCATTCACAAGAAAAACCAGTATCATTCTCTTGGTTTACAAGAACAACAAAGAAATATATCTATTATGTCATCGAACTCAGTTGCGTTGCTGTTGTTTTGCGTTTGTTGGGCTTGGTAAATCCTTTTATTTTTCAAGCGATTATTGACCGTATTCTCCCTTTTCAGCGTATTGAAAGTCTCTATGCTATCGTTGTCTTGATGGTTGCTATCATGCTGTTTAGCACGGCTCTTAGCACTCTATCAGGTTATTTAGGAGCTTATTTAGCCAATCGGCTTACGCTAGAATTTGGACGGCGCATTTACACCCATCTTTTAAGTCTCTCCTTGCCCACTTTACGCCGTTGGCAAGTGGAAGAATTGTTTTCACGTATTGGAGAAGTTGATACAATTCGCGGTTTTTTAACAGGAACCATCGCCACAACTGTGCTAAATGTTCTGTTTGCCATTATTTATATTGCTGCACTCTTTTCCATTAGTCCGAAACTGACCTTCATTGTCCTTATCATTTTACCTTTACAAATGGGTTCTTTAGCGCTAGTCGGTCCCTTCTTGCGCCGCCAATTACGCCGTGCTTTCACTCTGCAAGCTGTCCATAAATCGCGCCTTATTGAAAGTTTTACCAATCTTGAAGCCATTAAAGCACCGTAAAAGAATCTGCTCATACAATACGCATGCAAGAAACTTTAGCTCGTAGTTTAGATCAAAGCCTTACAACCATAAATTGCATCTTCTCAATGGAGCCATGAGTCATATTTTTGGTGATCTTTTCACTATTTTTATTATCTTTTTTGATGCTCAAGCAGTTCTTCAAAACCAGATTACACTAGGACAACTTATTGCCTTTCATCTCCTCGCTGGAAATGTTTCTGGTCCTATCTTAAGCCTTGCATCCCTATGGGAAGAATGGCAGCATTTGAAAATCTCTCGTCTTCGTTTGGGCGATATTCTTAACTCCCCTTCAGAATGGGAAGAAGAAAAGCCGCCTCTTCAACTCAGCGCTCCTCCTCATCTTGAAGCCAACGATCTCTGTTTTTCTTATGGAGATAAGTCCATTATCAATCATCTTGATGTCTGTTTACAACCTGGGCAACCGATTATGTTACTTGGTCCTTCAGGGTGCGGAAAAACAACCTTGGCGAAGCTCCTTTGTGGACTCTATCCCCCAACAAGCGGAAAGATATTGATTAACGCCCAACCTTTACAGAATTTTGATGTCCGTAGCGTGCGTGAAACAATCGCGTATTTTCCTCAAAATCCTTGCCTTTTTTCCGGAACTATTCTTGAGAATATGCTTCTTGCTAAACCAGATGCCACTAAAGATGAAATCGACGCTGCACTATATGTTAGTGCTTGCCATGATTTGATTGCTCAGTTGCCCTTAGGACTCAATACTCAAGTAGGAGAGCAAGGTGGTTTTTTATCAGGTGGTCAGCGCCAACGCTTGGCTTTAGCTTGTTTCTTTCTGATAAATCCAAGCCTTCTTATTTTGGATGAACCTACTTCCGCATTGGATGACGCTGTCAGTGCACAAATTGTTGAGCATTTATATAAACTTTCACAAGATCGTATTGTTCTTGTTATTACCCACAAAAGCGACCTCTTTCCTCAGCATGCAACCGTCTTAAACTGTACTGATTTGGAGGCAACAAATGGCAGATAAAGCTCCCTATTTGCGCCCTTTGTCACCAACGCTTCATATGGTGGTTGCTGTTTTGATCACCTTATTTCTCTTTATTGTGATCGGCAGCTTTATCGCAAAAACAGAGATTGTTGCACGGGGGCAAGGAAGTGTTATTCCCACCGCTTACGTTCAGCTGGTCCAAGCGCAAAATACAGGACGCATTGAGAAAATTCTTGTAAAAGAAGGGCAATTTGTTCATCAAGGGGATCTCCTTATTCAATTAGATCCTCGTGAAGCCCTCAATGAGTGCGCACGTGTTCAAGCAGATATCGCGCAACAAACCCTTCAAGCACAAATCGCAACAGCTATTTTAACAGCTTTGCATGAAAGTGATCCTTTGGATAAAGATTTTGTGACCAAAGGACTTGCCTATCTGCCAGTTCCTCCTTCTGGCAACACGACTGCAAGAATAGAAGGGGAAAAACTCATTAGCGCTACCCTTCAATCTCTCCAAGATAAATTAAGAGCGCTAAAAGCACAAGCGGACCGCGTCGAGCGCAGCGGTGCAACACAACATGCGCAATTAGATAGGTTGGAAGATGATCGTCAATTAAGCCAAGGAAAATTAAAGGCTGCAAAAAGCCTGATGGAAACAAAAGTCTTTAGCCAAGCCGTTTATTTAGAGCGTTTACATGACTTTAAAAATGTCGAGCATGAAATTTTAACCAATCAAAGACGTTTGGAAGAAAATGCCGCCGAAATAAACACCCTCCGCCAACAACGGAAAAGTCTCATTTCCGATGAAATCGCCCGCTATCGGCAACTTTCGCGTGAAACAGAACTGAATCTTCAAGGATTAAAAGCAAAACTTGATAGCACTCAATACCATCTTGACCACTTATCACTCTATGCGCCTGTTGATGGACGTATCGATGATTTAAGTATCCATACTTTGGGCGGCTTTGTAGAAGCTGGTAAAACGCTTATGCGTATTGTCCCTGATGCAGGTGGTCTCATTGTTGAAGCGTTTTTTGATAATCGAGATATTGGTTTTTTAGAAAAGGGCCAACGTGCTTACATCAAGTTTTCTGCCTTTCCTCCTGAACGTTTCGGTGTTATCCACGGCACAGTCGTTAATGTAGGCGCTACAGCGCGCTATAATAAAGAAATTAATGGTGTCTACGCTGTTTTAATCAAAATTGACCAAGATCACATCACTTTGAATAACAAACAACTTAAATTTATCCCTGGCATGACTGTGACAACGGATGTCATTACCTCAAAACGGCGTCTCATTTCTTATTTCTTTGAACCTATCACCAAAATTTTAGAACAATCTCTAAAGGAAAGATAAAGATTAATGTGTGTGCATGAAAATCCTTCATCATCATTCATAGACCCTCTTACAGCGTTAGGAGCTATGGTTGTTTTAATGCTTACATCTCCCTTATACCGCCGCTGGCGAATCTGGGATATCGAACGAAATTTAGGACCAGCTTTACAGACTGGGCAATATAAACTCTATAAAAATGAACGTGGAGAATTTTGTGCCTTTGTCACTTGGGCTTTTTTATATGAAAAAAATCATCAATCTATGCTTGAAAAGGGAGAGCTTTTGTCCGATGCGAATTGGCAAGGCGGAGAATATATGTGGTTTATTGATTGTGTGGCACCCTATGGACATGCTGCTGGTATGGTACGTGACATGCAGCGGCATGTGTTTCCTAATCAGCATTATTGACGCTGTTCGGCGTAATGAAGATGGTGGAATACGGAAAATCACCCGCTGGTGTTGCTATAGAGCAAAAAATCCAGCTAAATAGTTTTTCTAAAGCAAGTGCGCATAAATCATTTACCCCTCGCCTCTTATAAAAAAGAATCTTTTAAAAGAGCTTTTTGAGCGATAGCTATAGTAAAAGAAAACTTTACCATATTTAGAGCTGCCCCGCTACAAATAGATGCTTTTCAACTTACCAGACTTGCTATGAATAGCAACAGAGGTTAAGGGGGGCCACTCTCAAGCTGAACTTTGATTAACTAATTCCACTAGAATTGGCTGGGGTACCTGGATTCGAACCAGGGAATGCCGGTACCAAAAACCGGTGCCTTACCGCTTGGCTATACCCCAAAAAAACACGCTTTATAGCGACTCTTGCACCTTATAGCGATTCCTGTGATTGGACGCAATATCTGAAAATCAAAGACTTTACTTTTTTATCATAAAATTTCTGAGTCTTGTATGGCATTGCCATCGATACAAATTCGTAGCAGAAACTGATATACAGTTGTGATTTTAACATAAGCAGGAACCATTTATCCATCAATTATTTTGCTCTTTGTATTGATTTTCTAGGAACAGAAAATGAAAATCTTGCGGTTTACTCATGTATCTAATAAATTTGCATATGATTTACTTTTCTTGATATATTAGAATCCCATCTTGCTCAATTTAAGAAAAAAGCTGTCACCACATTGGCGACCGGTAAGTGTATGATAGTGCTGCTGTGCTCTTGCATTAAGCGTAAAGATGATAACGTCCTCTAGTTTTTACATTATATTATTCATGGGTAGCACCATAAAATGAAATCAAGCACATTGAAAAATATTTCCTAAAAAATAACACTTAATATTCTTTTGAAAACATTATGATACACTAGTACTCTAAAAGAGTTTTGCAAAAATTAAAAACATTTTATATGGCATTTGAAAAAATAGAGATACAAAAATAAGGAATAATAGCTATTTCCATTTACTTTTTATTCAAAAGATAATGATATTTTTTACCCGCTCATAGATGGAAGAAACCTTCAGAAGCAATCTTTATGTAGACCAATACCCTTTTTGATTGATGAATATACATTTCCTAAAAGCTTCTTTTACAAAAAGAGAGACATTAAAACTATTTCATACAAACTAGGTATTCAACATTTGCTTTTAAATTCGGTAAATGGCAAATTAGGCTTATGAAATAAGCTTAACAATTAGAATCGAGGAGATTTTTAAATGGCTTTTGAATTGCCCCCGTTGCCTTATGATTACGATGCCCTTTCGCCTTATATGTCACGCGAAACGCTTGAATATCATCATGATAAGCATCACCTTGCTTATCTTACCAATACCAATAATTTTGTGAAAGAGTTAGGCTTAGAAAATGAAAGCCTTGAAGATATTGTTAAAAAAAGTTTTGGAAAAAATATTGGTTTGTTTAATAATGCAGCACAGTATTACAATCATAACCATTTTTGGCTTTGGATGAAAAAAGATGGTGGTGGTCAAAAACTTCCTGAAAAGTTAGCAAAAGCTATTGACGCTGATCTAGGTGGTTACGATAAATTCCGCGCTGATTTTATTGCTGCTGCTGGTGCCCAATTTGGTGCTGGATGGGCGTGGGTTGCTGTTAAAGATGGCAAGCTTGAAATTATGAAAACACCTAATGGTGAAAATCCCTTAGTGCACAATGCTCGCCCTATTTTGGGTGTCGATGTGTGGGAACATTCCTATTACATTGATTATCGCAATGCTCGACCGAAGTACCTCGAATCCTTTGTAGACCATTTAATTAATTGGGACTATGTTTTGAAACTTTATGAAGAATGTGAATTTTAAACTGTCTCAATAATTTTTTAGTGTATGAAAGTCTCTATAATCCAATAAATTATCGGAGACTTTCATACAGAGGTATCTATGGATTAGCAAAAGTCTTTTCCTGCTATCTTTAGAATATATGCATAGATATAGGCAACTTCTTCTAGCTTTGAAAAACGTCCAGCTGCACCAGCGTGCCCTGAATCCATATTAATACGTAATAAAACTGCATTATCGTCTGTTTTTAGGTCTCGTAATTTTGCCACCCATTTTGCAGGCTCCCAGTAAGTTACACGAGGATCTGTTAATCCTGCCATCACAAGTATAGGGGGATAGTTTTGAGCTTTGACATTATCGTAGGGGGAATAGGAAGCAATAAGCTTATAATCTTCTTCTGATTCAAGAGGATTCCCCCATTCGGCCCATTCTGGAGGTGTGAGTGGCAATGAAGCATCTAACATTGTCGCTAAAACATCAACAAAAGGCACATTCGCTACGATCCCAGCAAAATCCTGTGGAGCTATATTGGCAATAGCTCCCATCAACATCCCCCCTGCTGAACCACCATGAGCAATCAGCCGGTCGTGAGAAGTAAATTTATTGTTTACAAGGTAACGCCCACAAGCAATAAAATCTGTAAATGTATTGTGCTTAAAGAGATGTTTTCCTTTCTCATACCATTCTACTCCCTTTTCTTTTCCTCCGCGAATATGAGCAATGGCATAAATAAAACCTCTGTTCACTAGAGAAAGTACATTACTATTGAAACTGGCAGGAATAGAGATCCCATAAGCACCATAACCGTAAAGCAGACAAGGCGCACCACCGTCAAGGGGAGTGTTTTTGTGGTAAAAAAGTGAAATAGGAATCTTCTCACCATCATCTGCTATTGCTGTAATACGTCGTGTTACATATGCATCTTTATTATGCCCAGAGGGAATTATTTGCGTTTTTAAAAGCATTCGTTTACAACTCTTCATCTCATAATCAAACACTTGATCAGGTGTTGTCATAGACGAATAAGAAAAACGAATAGTTGGACTGTTATATTCTGCAACTCCTTGCAGACCTAAAGAATAAGCCTCTTCAGTAAAAGCAATAGAATTAACTTGTTTAGTGGTACGTTCCATTACTTTTATACGTGGAAGCCCCTCAAAACGTTCGATCCAGACAAGAAAATCTTGATAAGCATCATGGGATAATATTAGGCACCCAAGCTGATGTGGGACAAACTCAGACCAATTTTCTGATTGTGGAGATGTATATGGCGCTACCATAATTTTGAAATCTTTTGCATTATCTAAATTGGTCAAAATATAAAAGACATCACCACCCTCTGTAAGTGAATATTCAATACCTTTTTGTCGTTTCCGTACACATTTTGGAACAGTAAAAGGCGCCTCAGCTGGAATTAACCAGATCTCGGATGTTTCATGATCATGAATATTAATATAAATAACATCATGAAGCTTAGAACCGCTTACATCTAAGAAAAAACCTGGATTGTCTTCACGAAAAATAAGCTTATCTTGTGATTGATCTGTGTTTAATTGATGATAATAGAGCTCTGAAGGTCGGTGGTTTTTATCCATCTTAGTATAGAAAAAACCTTCAGATCTAGCATCCCATACAATTTGACCAGATGTATCAGTAATTGTGTCCATACAGTCAGACAATGTCTCAAAATTACGAATTTTAGCTGTATAGAATTCTGATCCTTTGTCATCATAGGTCCATACCACATGTGTATGGTCAGGAGATTCTTGAACTGAACCAAATTTGAAATATTCTTTGCCTTCTGCTAGGACATCACCATTAAGGTACACGTTTTTTTCTCCGCCATTCCTTGGTGTCCGAAAATAATGTGGTTGTTGGCCTCCGGTAACATAAGAGAATCCGTAAGCAAAAGCACCATGTTTTATAGGAACAGAACTATCATTCTCTTGGATCCTGTTTTTCATTTCGGTAAAAAGCAAATCTCGTAATGGTTTTGTATCAGCCATTTGAGCTGATTGATAAGCATTTTCTTTTTCAAGATAATGTCGAATATTGGGATCAAGACAGTTAGGATTTTTAAAAACATCTTGCCAGTTAGACGCACGTAACCAATGATAGGGATCATCACGAAAAATACCATGATATATTTCTTTATGAGTGATTCTAGATGCTTTGGGAGGAATTGCAAAAGTGCGAGTCATACACAATCCTATATTAAAATATGTTAACAGCTTCGTTTATATGTTAGAATCACAATTATTGATGCAAGTGTAAAAATCTATAAGTTCTATTCACTTGCAAAAGTAGCGCCATGATAATTTTTTAAAACGAATACCTTTCTGTTCATTATATACCACAGCTATTGTTTTCTAGGAATATAATACCACTTTTATAATGAACGTGACTGATAAAACAATTAAACTATGAGAAAAAGATTTGATTTTTTTTGAAACAGTATAATCGCATAATTTTACAGAAATGAGTAAATATATATAAAGTATTATTATTAATACACAAAAAAA
The DNA here is from genome assembly GCF_042193405.1 of Bartonella sp. TT110JLCBS. Lineage (NCBI taxonomy): Bacteria > Pseudomonadati > Pseudomonadota > Alphaproteobacteria > Hyphomicrobiales > Bartonellaceae > Bartonella > Bartonella sp. TT110JLCBS. The sequence continues at coordinate 51,211 of NZ_JBHILT010000001.1, read as the reverse complement.
CAAAAACATTTCATGTCGTTTTAATGAATAGTTTTATATTATAAATAATGATATTATGTCATAATTATAATATATTATATTTTCTGTTATTAATTTAATAAATATAAATAATAAAATAAATTTAAAACTTATTAAAAATAAACATACCAAATTATAAGTATTCAAAACAAAAAATAATAATTTATATATTATATTTTTTGTAATTAGTAATTTTATTTTTACATTCTAAAAAAAATAAATAAATTTTATCCTATATTTTTTTATATTTGTGATGTATTATATATTATGTATGATATGTTATAGGATAAAAATATATTTTAGCATGTAATAATTTCGTTTTTCTTATTGTATATTATGACAAAAAGTAGGTATTTATTTGATTTTTTTGTGTTTTGGCAATTTTATAGAATAATTGAATTGACAAAAAAGATTTTTGTACAATATGAAACTCATGTGCATGAGATCTTTATATCATGAGTATATGCACTATATCTCGATTTTGAATTACTCAATTTAAATTAAAGGAAACAAGAATGGAACATCGTGCAGTCTTAGAGACTGAAAGCAATTTAGTTATTACATTGGTTGCTGATATTGTTGCTGCCTACGTGAGTAATAATTCTATTCGACCGACTGAAGTGCCAAGTTTAATTGCTGATGTCCATGCTGCTTTTCGTAAAGCAGGGAATCTAGAGTTAACAGAAGTCGAAGTTGAAAAACAAAGGCCTGCCGTTAATCCAAAGCGTTCAGTATTTCCTGATTATCTCATTTGCCTTGAAGATGGAAAGAAGTTTAAATCTCTAAAGCGTCATCTCATGACACATTATGGAATGTTGCCAGAGGAATATCGTGAAAAATGGCAGTTAGATAGTTCTTATCCTATGGTGGCGCCTAATTATGCAAAAACACGATCGGCTTTGGCCAAAGAAATGGGGCTTGGACGCAAAAGCAAACGGAAAAAAACTAAATAATCTTATTTTGCGAAAAAATGGTTTCATATATAAATTTGATTTTAGTATACATGTTTTGTGTGAAGCTTTTTATATATAGCAATTTCTAACAAGGGAATTACATATAGCTTTCGTTACGAATCCGTTTAATCATTGATTTCAGACCATTTGATCGTTGTGGTGTAAGATTTTCATTTAAACCAAGTTTTTCAAAAAGCTCTTGAGCATCAGAATTGCGAATTTCAGAAGCTTTTTTGCCTGAATAAAAAGCAAGAAGTATATAAATGAGTCCACGCACAATATGAGCATCGGAATCACCTTGAAACGTCAATATTGGATCTTCTGAGTTATTACGTGAAGATAATAGCCACACTTGGCTAACACAACCAGGAACTTTGTGAGCATCATTTCGAGCGCTTTCCGGAAAAGGTGGCAATTCATAGCCAAGCTCGATGACATAACGATAACGATCTTCCCAATTATCCAAAAGCGAAAAATTTTCTATAATATTACCGATTGTTTCCGCCATTATTTTAGTCCTGTTTCGTTTGAATAATCATTCTTGAATACACTTATAAAAAATCAATATTTATTCTTCCTAACATAAATAACACGAAGAACATTAAAAATCCTTATTTCAAGATAACATTTTATGGTTTCGTAAGAACTCTTGTATTTCTATTTTGTAAGAAACATTAGGGGAAGCCTCTGATATTATTTTTGTTCCCTAATATGTTCCCTAAATATTCATAAGCAGCTCTTGCACCGTAATATGCGCGCTCGCCAAGTGAACTTAAAAAGGATTTTCCTACTTTGCAGGTTTTTATATTACGGTCACAAAATGCGCCTAAGTCATTTAAGGCTTCCTTAAAAGCAATAATCACATCGCTCGTTGTTGTCTCATTATTTTTGGGGCTAGAAGAATGGTTACTGCTTGGATCTGCTACAAAAAATGAAATAATGACAAAAATAAAAAATAAAAGAAATGATAATTTGATTAAAAAACGTATCATGGACAATCAATGTACGGCAGTGGTAAATACAATAAAAGAAGCATTTTATACACTGTTGCTTTATAAACAATTTATAAAATGTGTTTTTTATAAAATTGAGTATTCATGTATTGGATCTATATAATTGGCTTTTTTATAAATATGACACAATTCCTCTGTATAAAATAGTATACATTGTCTATTCAGTAAAAAATTAATATCAAAATTATACACTTACAGGCTGATCATGTTAATGAACATACTATGGTAAAAAATGAGAGATATAATCATGTTGTGTACATACTTATTTTAAATAACAATTCACCATCTTAGCTTAGTTGAAAAAGCTAAAAAGAGTAAAATTCTGTTATTCTGACTTTAATCGTGATAAAATATTTACATTATCTATAAAATTTTTACTAGCACATCATCAACATGATCAATATGTCGATCAAAAGATCAAACAATTGTTTCATCTCTTATAACTCCATCTCAAGATCTCAAAGCAAGTTTTTCTATAACATTGTAAATCAATTTAATTGATATAAAAGTAGCTACACTAAAATATAATAACCTTAAGAGACCAGTATTCTCACAAAACCGTTTACAGAAAAGTAACCCTATATATGTAAATTGTAAAGAATATAATGACTCTTATCTTTTTAACGTTATAGAAGAATAATCTCTAACTTGTTTTTAAATGATAGGCAAACATCTGCGCCCAAAATGAAGAATAACGTGATATTATTATTGAGATGATTATATGTGATAATGCAGTTTGCAAACACTAAAATGATCTTGAACGTTAATCATTTGATGTTCTCTTTATACATATTAAAGATTTGTAAAATCTGAAATTAATAAAAATTGATAAGAGCTCTTGTTGATTGATCAACTTATACATTGATAGAATGAAGCTGCTTATTCTAGGAGTTTGAAAGGAGAAAACAATAATGTAAATGCATTTCTCTCTAGCGAAAAGTAAGAACTAATTTGCATTCGTTTCTTTGTGAAACATAAACGCAACTGAAAATAAAAATGATGACAACAAAACGAAAGACGCCCCGAAAAAAAACTGTAAAACACCGTAAATACTCTAGTAGTATCGTTATCACACTTTTTCTTATAATTTTTCGTTTCATTTTTTGGAGTATCAAAAGTATTTATTTTTATACACAAAAAAATACTTTATTTTTTGTTGGATCTATTCTTTTTACTATTAGTTTTTTATTTGTTTCATTTAATGCTTTATTTTCGCAAATGACAACACATCAAGGTATTTTCACTCAAATGAAGTTTTCTTCCGCTCAAAGTATAGGGAAGAGCTCTACTTTATCCAAAAAAGAAGCAAGATCACAAGAACTCTCTCGTGTAACTTCTGTACATTCTCAAAGTCATAACCACACAAATTCACCTTTATCCTCTCAATCAGCAAGCATGCTGGAAAAACAAAAAGAATTAGCAAAATTAGGACTTTATGATGGACCATTAGATGGACTAGAAGGACCTAAAATACGCCGTGCGATCACTCTATGGAAACAACAAGCTGCTCAGAAAATGCAAAATAATGTTTTACCCAATTCTACAACAGATGAAATTGCGCTATTAATTAAGCAGAGCGAAATAGAAATGGAAAATAAAACAAAAAGAAATATAACACACTCAAAAGAAGCTGTTTTAGAGCCTTCTGTTGAAGATATTATACGGGTACAAAAAGCTTTACATATCTTTGGTCATGAAGAGGTTATTGTCACAGGAATAGAAGATCAAAAGACGATAGAAGCCTTAAAACAGTTTCAACAAATGTTTGATCTTCCTGTAACTGGTAAAATTAATCACACAATTTTAATAAAAATGCGTGAAATTGGTCTATTAAATTGAAGATAATCATTAATATTATCAAAAAATTTCTTAATTTATAATGATAATTTGCTTGTTGAATGCCCTCTCCCGAATACGAAAATATTCCTTCATCTCAAGCTCTCTTATATTAAATTAATCAGAGCTGTCTTCTTGCACATTACATATTGAGCCATACAATTTATAGCAAAGGGATCGTGACCTCTAGCAGAAAAAAGAAACCATTGCGAGAAAGCAAACGCACTTATTTTAAAATTTCCAATGCTTTAGATGATAAGGACACGCGAAATTCTGTTGTAGAATCACGCCTTCTTTTCATATTCTCGAGCAAGGATAGCCCAAATATCCCCATCAATCTGATCTTCACATATATAATACAAAGAATTTGTGCGAACACCTGTAAGGATAAGCAAAAGCAAAACCAAATGTATCATTTTTATCGTTTTACTGAGTGTCTAGACAAAAAGCGGGAAAATCTTTCCAATCCATTGCTAATCTATTTTGCATTTTATGAAGTTTTTTGCCTGAGAAAGCGCGTGCTTTTGTTGTCGCCTGTAAATCAACATAAAAACCTAACGCTGCAGTATGTTTGAAACAAATATTAAGGTGGTTCAGTACTTTTTCTGCTGTTGCAGCTTTTGGTATACCAGATGGAGCAAAGGTATTGCGTATCTCTGTTTGCCTAATCTCTGAAACGAAGAGGCTGTCTAATTTGGGGAAAATATGAAGTTTTAAAAGTAGAAACCACTTCTTACCTTTACCATTTCCTCTTAATTCTGCTTTACGGCTTTCAAAAGCATCTAAAGCAATGTCTTTTAGATAATGGAGATGACGCGCATTGCTTCCGCTTTTGTTTCTCACGTTCTTTAATGAAGTCACATCCTCTCATGTAAAACAGAACGCCCCAAACAAAATATACTTGAGTTGCACATTCACGTGCTTTCTTTAAAGAAACATCTCTCAAGGCATCCAAACCTATTTCACAATGATGTGCGTGAATGGTACAATGATAAGCTTACTGTGCACTACCATCTTGATGCTTATGAAGGAGCAAGCTGGGACCATCACACACTTTGCCTCTAATGTTGTGCTAGCTCTTGGCACTTGAGACGGTTCATTATAGGCATTATTTAAGCCTTTTCTTTAATGTTTTTTCCCCATACGCTAATATTACTTATGTGAAAATAAATGAATTTGACTGATTCAACATGGAATAAATTTGAAATGAGAGAATCTTATGATATTCAGGCTCTCATTCAAGATAATAATTTAAATTTATCATTATAAATCAATATGTTGCATAATTATGATATTCCTTCATAAGTGTAAAGATGGTAGCGCACAGTGAATTTTATAAACTCTGAAGGACAGATTTTATAAATTTACGGAGCGTTTTACATAATTCCATTACACAAATACCGACGTGAAATGGGTTTTGCACTGAAAAATGTTTCTTCAAAACAGCGCATAAATGTGCAAAACAAATGCATTTGTTTGGGGTGTTCTGTTTTTCGTGAGAAACCCATACCCCTATTAAAAAAACGCGTGAATTAACTGCACAACAGCACGCTGCTTTCTAATTTAAGAGTCCCTTCAATACTGAAAATATATTAATAATACACTTTGTTCTATCTTGCTTTATATTTTCTCTCATAAACCTTTCAAAAATATACTTTCTCGCGTGATATAACTTATAGAGCATCCCTAGAAGGGCTTTTATTTTCTTTCATGAAGGAAATAAAAGAATATATAAAAATTTATTTCAGTAATAACTATACAACAAAAAAATATTAACCCATTACATCCTTTTTGCTATTGCGGACTGAGCTGCTGCTAAACGAGCAATTGGTACCCGAAAAGGAGAACATGAAACATAATCTAGGTTATTTTCTTCACAAAAAGCAATAGAGGCAGGATCGCCTCCATGTTCACCACAAATGCCCAATTTTATTTTTGCGCGCTTTGAGCGTCCACGCTGTGCTGCAATGGTAATAAGTTCTCCTACCCCATCACGATCAATAGATACGAAAGGATCTAGCTCTAAAAGTCCTTTTTGAAAATAGGTTGCCAAAAAAGGAGCAGCATCATCACGGGAAATTCCAAAAGTTGTTTGTGTCAAATCGTTTGTTCCAAATGAAAAAAATTCCGCAGTTTCAGCAATTTCATCTGCTCGAAGCGCTGCCCTTGGAAGCTCAATCATTGTTCCAACCATATATTGAATGATGGTTCCCTTTTCTTTCATCACTTCCTCAGCTACCTGATCAATACGCGTTTTTATAAAATCGAGTTCAGATTTAAGTGCAATAAGTGGTACCATAATTTCAAGCATAACAGGAGAGCCAGATTTTTGAGCCGCTTCTGCTGCTGCTTCAAAAATTGCCCGCGCTTGCATTTCAGCAATTTCAGGATAAGTAATAGCTAAACGGCATCCTCGTAATCCAAGCATAGGATTAAATTCGTGCAACTGTTGCGCACGTTCAACAAGCATTTCAGCAGAAACTCCCATAGCTGTTGCAACATCAAGAATTTCTGCATCAGTTTTTGGTAGAAATTCATGGAGTGGAGGATCTAACAAGCGAATGGTAACAGGCAAACCACACATAATTTCAAATAATTCAGCAAAGTCTGAACGCTGCATTGGCAAAAGCTTATCTAATGCTTTACGACGACCACTTTCATCATGACTTAAAATCATTTCACGCATGGCTATAATACGTTCACCAGAAAAAAACATATGCTCTGTACGGCAAAGACCAATACCTTCAGCCCCCAAAGAACGCCCCATACGAGCATCAGATGGTGTCTCAGCATTGGCGCGAACTCTTATACGCCGCATCTCATCAGCCCATTCCATTAATTTTGCAAAGTCTCCGCAAAGCTTAGGCTGCAACATTGCAACTTTTCCCTTTAAAATTTCTCCACTTCCACCATCAATCGTGATAACCTCGCCTTTTTTAAAGCTTTCTCCTGAAGCAAACAGCGTATTTGTGTTATAATCAATCCGCATACTGCCAGCACCAGAAATACATGGCTTTCCCATCCCCCGCGCAACAACAGCAGCGTGGCTTGTCATACCTCCACGCGTTGTTAAAATTCCTTCTGCTGCATGCATACCATGAATGTCTTCTGGGCTTGTTTCTACACGGACCAAAATAACTTTGCGACCTTCTGCTGATGCAGTTTCTGCCTCTTCTGAAGTAAAAACAATTTCACCCGTTGCTGCTCCAGGAGAAGCCGGTAAACCACGTCCTATAACAAAACGTTCTGCTTTGGGATCAAGTGTTGGATGTAAAAGTTGGTCAAGTGATTTTGCATCAACACGCATTACAGCCTCTTCACGGCTTATTAACCCCTCCTCAACCATTTCAATTGCCATCTTGAGAGCTGCACGAGCCGTGCGTTTCCCTGAACGAGTCTGCAGCATCCATAATTTACCTTTTTCAATAGTAAATTCGAGATCTTGCATATCCCGATAATGCTGCTCAAGCTTCTGCGCAATCTGACATAATTTCAAAAAAGCCTCAGGCATGATTTTTTCCAAAGACGGCTTGTTTGAACCAGCAACAATACGCGCATTTTCTGTAATATTTTGAGGCGTTCGAATGCCCGCCACAACATCTTCCCCTTGCGCATTAACTAAAAATTCACCATAAAGTTCTTTTTTCCCTGTCGATGGATTGCGTGTAAAAGCAACACCTGTTGCCGAATCTTCTCCCATGTTACCAAAAACCATAGCTTGCACATTAACTGCCGTTCCCCAACTTTCAGGAATGCTATGTAAACGGCGATAAGTAACTGCGCGTGCCGTCATCCAACTTGAAAAAACGGCTCCAATCGCCCCCCATAACTGTTGTTCAGGATCTTGTGGAAAAGGGGTTCCTAATTTTTCTTCAACATAGGCTTTATAAGAAGTAATAACATTTTTCCAATCATCTGCTGTCATTTCTGTATCAATAGTGTAACCATTGCATGCTTTTGCTTCATCAAGAAGCTCTTCAAAATACGAATGGTCTAGCCCCAAAACAACGTTAGAATACATTTGGATAAAACGCCGATAACTATCATAAGCAAAACGTTCATTATTGGCTTGTAAAGCAATTGCTTTTACAGTTTTATCATTCATGCCAAGGTTCAGCACTGTATCCATCATCCCTGGCATAGAAGCCCTAGCCCCTGAACGAACAGACAGCAAAAGTGGTCTTTGTTCATTCCCAAATTCACGTCCTGTTTGTTCAGCAACGTATCTTAGTGCTTGCTTAACAGATTCCTGTAGCTCTTCTGGATATGATTTGTCATGGGCATAATAAAAATTACAAACTTCTGTTGTCAGCGTAAATCCGGGTGGTACGGGCAAACCAAGATTACTCATTTCTGCCAAATTAGCCCCTTTACCTCCGAGAAGGTTACGCTCACTTGCACTTCCTTCCGCCTTTCCATCTCCAAAACTATAAACCCATTTTTTCACTGTACAAATCCTCCCATATCAGCATCAAAACATTATTCAACCTAGGCTCACTTAAAAGCAATGATTTGATTCAAAATCGGCTCCAAAAAATATCGCTTCATAAATGCATAATATTAATCCTTCCAAAAGAGATAATGACCAAAAGTATCATTCTCCATCTTCTGGAAGATTAAGATTCAGTTTTTAAGAAAACTATCAATCACCGAAAAAAAATCTTCTACTTTCATGGCACCTTCATATTTACTACCATTAATAAAGAAAGTAGGTGTTGCTGTGACACCAAGCTCTTTACCGCGTTCAAAAGATGCATTTACTTCATCTAAAATGGACTGATTTTTCAAACACGCAGTAAAACTTTCATCTGTAAAACCAGCCATTAAGCCAATTTTTTTCAATGGTGTTAGAGCATTTTTTCCGAAAGCCCATTCATTTTGTTTTTGAAATAAAACTTCTATCAAAGGAAAATAGCGATCTTCTGGTGCACACCGTGCCAACATAAAACCTGCTGTTGCCCGAGGATCAAAAGCATATTCTCGGAAAATAAGTTTTACTTTTCCTGTTTTGATATACTTTTGACGAATTTGGGGAAGTATATCATTATAAAAATGCGCACAATGAGTACATGTCAACGAAGCATACTCAACAATGACGACTGGTGCATCCGCCTCTCCCTCAAAACGATCCTTTACTTTACCCGATTGGAGAAGCTCTGCCATATCAACAGTTGCCACTGATTTGGGATCACGCGCTAAAGCAACTGTTACACTGTTTTGTACAATCGTTATGAAGAGAAAAATTATCCCGAAAGATAAAAAAGAACGATATTTTACCATAAATAATACTTTTCTGTTGTTATTAACGAATAGGAATCCAATGCTTTCTCATATATTAAAGAAAAATATATAAAATATATTGCTATTTATTATTTTTTTCCAAGAAAATGCAACAGCCAAGTTTATAAAGTGCTTGGTGCAAGCTTGTATCTTCAATTCCTTCAAGCATTTTTTCCACGCATTTTTTGTCTTGTTCACTCAAAGGCGGTTTTAGAGGCAAGTGATTCATAAAAACCGATATACTCCTTTGCTCAATCTTGATGCGATCAATAGCAATATAGCCAAAAAATCCGTTAATTCTATGAAGTAATTCCTCTGTTTCATGCATTAATTTTAACGCAGCAAATCCTTCACATGCGATAACAAGTGTTGCTGGCTGAAAAACTTCATCTTGATCTGCACGACGTTTCCAAATAATTTTAAGCGGCATTGTATATTCACTGATATCATAGCCCGCAATTTGTGGCCAATGTTCTAGAAGCGCTACATTAAGCCCTGTCCGTTTGCGTAAAACTGGATCAAGTATTTTGTATACCGTCTCAGAAAGAGAATAAAAGATACGTTTTTTAAGTTGTTTTCTCATTTTTAGATCATTGTTCAACCGCTTGCTAAATTAAAATCATTTGTTTCATCTAAAAATTGTTGCCTCCTCAATTTATGAAATATCAACAAAATAAAAAGCCTTTTCTCACCAAAGCTTTGACAATAAAAGAGCAAAAAACATGAATTACAAAATAAATAATTTTTTCTTTTGCATTTTATATCTCCCTATGCTTGAAAGCAATCATGTATGAAATTTCTTCGCACCTCCTTGCTTGGTACGATAAAAATCACAGACATCTTCCATGGCGGATTACCCCCGAAGAGCAAAAACAAGGTATCCGCCCTGATCCTTATCAAGTTTGGCTTTCTGAAATCATGCTTCAACAAACAACCGTTGAAGCAGTTAAGCCTTATTTTAAAAAGTTTCTAAAACTATGGCCAGATCTTTTCTCTTTAGCAAAAGCCTCACAAGATGATATCATGAAAGCATGGGCTGGACTTGGTTATTATTCACGCGCGCGTAATCTTAAAAAATGTGCGCGACAGCTTGTTGAAAACTACGCGGGACAATTTCCACAATCTGTAAAAGAATTGCGAACTCTAGCCGGTATTGGAGATTATACTGCCGCAGCCATTGCTGCGATTGCTTTTAACCACCCTGTAGCAGTGGTTGATGGTAATGTCGAACGTGTGGTAGCGCGACTTTTTGCTATCACTTCAATATTACAAAAAGCAAAAGTTGAAATTAAAGAAAAAACACAAAAAATTACTGCTTTAAATCGTCCTGGTGACTTTGCTCAAGCAATGATGGATCTGGGAGCAATAATTTGCACTCCACGTAAACCATCTTGTTATATCTGCCCTCTTCAATGTTTATGCAAAGCGGCAAAGATGCAACAAACGGAATCTTTTCCAGTCAAAGCCCCTAAAAAAGAACGCCCTTCAAAAACAGGGATTGCTTTTGTGGTCCTTAATCAAAATAAACAAATTTATTTAGAAAAACGACAGACGCAAAAACTCCTTGGTGGAATGACCCAAATTCCTAACAATATTGGCATCGATAACGAAAATGGGCTCAAAAACGCTCCCTTTACTGCCAATTGGCAATTCAAAGGACAAATTACGCATGTTTTTACTCACTTTTCTCTAAAACTCGATGTTTACTATACCGAAGATGTTCATGAAATGAATTGTGAAAATGGTTGGTGGTGTAACATTCAACATCTTGCCGAAGAAGCATTACCTACTGTTATGAAAAAAGCCATTTCCATAGCTCTTCCCAATTCTTTCAGATTTAAATAGCCTTGTTTATAAAAAATGTTTGCTAATGAAAGCTTTTGTATCCTTAGCGACCATTTTTTAATCTTTAAAAGAAAAATTTAAACACGTGAAATGACCAATTTTTTTCTACAGATAAGAATTAAGAAGGAATAGAAAAACTTAGAAGCCTTAGATTTAAATTTCAGGATCTGCCCTTTGTTCGCTCAGATAGGTATACGTGTTACCTAAAAAAAACACTTGATTTTGAACTTCTGAATGAACCTTTTAATTCCGATATTTCGTTTTTATAAGCTTATATTGATACTGTTTTGGAACTAAAATTAAGACATAGAGTGCAAATTTCTCATTTTTATTTCTTCTACAAGAAGCGTAAAAATACTCGCTTGCCACTCACAAGCGAGATTAGTGTGTCAATAAAAAACATCTAAGAAAGGCATAAAACGCTCTCACGTCCATCTCAATCAAGATCAGGTACATTGGTGGTCAATAGAATAAAGTGATCAGCTTAGTTCATAAAACACCCGTTTTTAACATTTGTGAACGTATGATCATTCTTAAATGATCTATGGACTTCAACCGTCCATTTTCCTCATAATACCAAAAGGTCCAACCATTACAACTCTGCGAATCTTGAGCCTTTCTTCCCATTGCGTGAATTGAACCCGCTTCACCACCATGCATAATCGTACCATCAGCTCTTACAATAGCAGATACTTGCTTCTTACGATCGTAAAGAACTTCTCCAGGATAGAGTAAACCTGCTTCAAGCAAACTGTTGAATGCTACGCGCGGTTCTGCTTTTTTTCTATCCAAAATCGCTAGTTCTGGTTGCGCTAAAGGTTTAACCGCCGCAATTCTCTCACATGCAGCATCGATGTAATCTTGCTCGCGTTCAATCCCAACAAAATCACGCCCTAAAAGCTTGGCAACAGCACCTGTTGTTCCCGAACCAAAAAACGGATCGAGAATAACATCACCAGGTTTACTAGAAGCCATAATAATACGCGCTAATAACGCTTGCGGTTTTTGTGTTGGATGTAATTTACGCCCTGAATCATCCTTTAAACGTTCAGCTCCAGTGCAGAGAGGGAAAAGCCAATCTGAACGCATTTGTAAATCTTCATTTGCTGCTTTTAAGGCATCATAATTAAATGTGTACTTTTTATCTTTTTGATCTCGCACGGCCCAAATAAGCGTCTCATGAGCATTTTGAAAACGGCGCCCTCGAAAATTAGGCATCGGATTATTTTTGCGCCAAATAATATCATTAAGCATCCAAAAACCTAAATCTTGTAATGCCGTCCCAACCCGAAAAATATTATGGTAAGATCCGATAACCCAAAGTGTTCCGTTGGGTTTTAATACACGACGACAAGCAAGCAACCATGCACGGGTAAAAGCATCATAAGCAGCAAAGCTCTCAAACTGATCCCATGCATCATCAACCGCATCAACAAGCGAATGATCTGGACGGTATAAAGCTCCATCCAATTGCAAATTATAGGGTGGATCCGCAAAAATCATATCAACGGAATGTTTTGGAAGTTTTTCTAGAACGGAAACACAATCTCCCTTAAAAATTTTATTGCGCCATGGCATTTGTGAGGGAGTACGAAGGAAATCTTTTTGAAGCTGAATAACTGTCATGAAAAACCCAACAAAATTAACTAAATTTGCCCTATAATCAACCAAAATAGTTTATAGGCCCGCATTACCAATCCATATTTACAAAATAGCGTAAACGTATCGTTAAAATTCCGCAAAATTGATATTCGTTTTTGTTTTTTAAGTAAAAAAATTTTTATATGAATGAAATCTTAATTTTCTTTTTTTCAATGTACTGTTCCCATATCTTTTATTTCGTAAAAGAATTAAGAATCATTTTCAAAGCGTATTTTTATGAAATAATGTCCTCTCAATATCGTTTTCATAAAAGTTGTCCATCTCGCAACATATAAAGGAATGTCTTATGCCTCAGATAGATCTTATTATTTTTGATTGTGACGGAGTTCTCGTTGACTCTGAATATCTTGCAGCAAAAATTGGATCTCAATTGCTCAAACAAACAGGATATGAAATATCACCCGAAGAATTGAGTGAGCGTTTTGCAGGGCTAATCTTTCGCGATATTCTTAAACACGTTGAACAGGAAACAGAAAAACCAATTTCTGCTCATCTCATAGATCAAATGACTAATATTTTTCGTACACAAATAAAAACTGAATTACGTGCTATTGATGATGTAAGAGAAGCCATAGAAATTATTCAAACACGCTATCCCTACTGTATCTGCTCTAATGCAAAGAGCATCGATATAAAAGAGATGCTTACCACTGTTGAACTCTATGACCTTTTTGAAGGTAAAATATTTTCTGCACCTGAAGTTGGAACAAAAAAAACCAAACCTGCCCCTGATGTTTTCCTTTTTGCTGCAAAACAATTACAAGTAGAACCCCAAAACACTATCGTTATAGAAGATTCACTTCATGGTGTACACGCAGCCAAAGCAGCAGGCATGCGTGTCATCGGCTTTACGGGAGGATCGCATAGCTATCTTGGCCACTCTAATATACTTGCAGAAGCTGGTGCTGAGACGGTTATTGCAAAACACGCTCATTTAGGAGAAGTCCTAGAAGCAATGGCAGTATGGCAAGATTTCGTATAAAAAACTTCATTCAATATATTTATCAGCACATGAAATCTCTTAGTAACATTCTTAGTATGGCGTCTTCTCTTGCTTAAAGCATACGTACAAAAGCTTAAACATAACTAAAATGGCTCCACGATGATAAATAACTCGTATATACTTACGCACTATATATTATAGTCAGTGGAACTCTCTAATAATTTAAGCTCTTCTGATTGTAAATTATTGTAAAAAGCTATAGATTTTATTTTACAATATGAAATGAATATAACCAAATTACCACTATTATGCTTCTTCTTATAATGATGGTACAGATAAATATTATAACTAACGATCATTAAGCTGATAACTTTACAATATATACCTTACAATAAACGTTATTATAAAAAATTAATAGCGTATTTAAAAAACATTAAAAGAACATCTATTAATCCAAAACAACTTTTATATTACTTATGATTCATACTAAATAAAAATATCGAATAAATTCATTTATTTACACTACTATTTTAAATATAAGTTATAAAATTATTTACATATTAATATATAAAAAATGCATAAAATACAATAACATCACATCACACCTAATAAAATATATAAATACCAAAAATGTTCTTATTATTTTTATAATTAAGTTTTTATGATTACATTTTATTTATTAATGCTTAAAATAAAACTATCATTATGTTGATTATTTCCTATTTATATACAAATATATAAACCACAAAAAACTAAAAAAGTAACTCAATGATTAGAAAAATATTTATTATGTCTTATAATAAGCAATCATATTATTCCAATAAAATATTCTTATTTAAAATTTTATAATATAAAAATTTTATAATATAAAAATAATACAACTGTATTATATATTTTATATAAACAAAAAGTATTTTTGTTGTTGACAATAAGAACATAATGTATTATCGTGTAACATAATGAGTAAACATATTTAGTGTTTTAAAATTTGTTTATTATCATTATTTGTGTATATAGGTTCGTATTAATATAAAAATATTTGAGGTAATTTATGGTAAAATTAGTTGCAAATTATACATTATGTATCTTTACGGTGGCTGTTTTTTTTCTTTTGCAAGTTGCAAATGTTAATGCAAATTATTTAAAAAATAGCTCTCTAAAAGAAGATTCTTCTCCATCTATAATAAAACACGTGGAAAATAAAACAATCCATACAGCTTCTATTTATGTACCAACTTTAAGTTATGGAACAGTAAATGAATCAGCTCTTGAAGGAAAAGTAGAAAAAGTTGCTGCTTTTACAATAGGGGCAGGAGTGTTGTTAGGTGGATTTATAATAACTACATTGCTAAACTGGATAACACAAATAGTTGCAATCTTTAAATAAATTATAAAATAATTACTGTTTTGTTATGAACAATATAATAATAAATTAAATAATTAAAATAATATTCATTAATAATAAATAATTATTATAAGTATATCTAAAATATATATTTACCAATTATACGTATTTATTAATATATTTATGATATAAATATTTAAAGTATTTGAGGTGAAATTATGACAAAAGTATTTAAAAATTATATACTAAATATTTTTATAGCTATTGCTTTTCTTTTCTCACAAATTGTAAATGCTAATGCAAATCATTTGAACAATAGCTTTCAAAAAGAGAATGTTTCTGTTTCTGTAATAGAAAAAGCAACCAATATGGCTACTCTTTATATTTCAAATTTAAATTATGGAGTAGGAAATGAAGCTACTGTTGAAGGAAAAGTCGAGAAAGTTCTTGAGCCCATTACGTTAGGAGCTTTTGGTATTTCAATATTAGCTGGGTATGGAATAGGGACAATAGGTATAATTTTAGCGTGGCCCGTAGGGCAGATACAAAAACTCATAAGTTCTCGCTAATTAACAGTGATACCGACGACCTTATACTTAAACATTTGAAATATAAGAATAAAAATCTGAACGTGAGGCATGGCTACATTATCTGCTCATTGTTATTAAACTAAGACACATAAATAGCTTTCCCCTCACAAATAACAAGATTAGAAAGTATTTGAGGTGAAATTATGACAAAAGTGTTTAAAAATCATGTGTTAAGTACTTTTATAGCGATTGCTTTTCTTCTCTCACAAATTGTAAATGCTAATGCAAATCATTTGAACAGTAGCTTTCAAAAAGAGAATGTTTCTGTTTCCGTAATAGAAAAAGCAACCAATATGGCTACTCTTTATATTTCAAATTTAAATTATGGAGTAGGAAATGAAGATGGCATTGAAGGAAAATTTGTAAAGGTATTTGAGCCCATTACGTTAGGAGCTTTTACTACAATAGGAGCTTATATTTTCGGTGGACTTACTGGACTCGTTATGTCCGTATTCAGTGCGATGCTCGGAGGAGGAATAGCTAGAAGTTTAAAGTAAAAATAAAAAAATCTAAATAATCTGAAATTAAAAGCAATGCCTTAAATGGCGGACTGCCTCAGTAATTGGGGCAGTTTTTTTGTGCTTTCTATGGATAAATTTGTTCATTATGAATCATACCTGTGTAGCTTCAATATAACACCTATTAGCATAAAAACTGATAATTTAAACTGAATAAAAACCTCTCAAGATGCACAATTTAGGCACATAAAACTAGGAAATTATCTCATAAATCCTCCAACACAAGTTATAAATACCACTTTCCAGAAGCTAATTGTAATATGCATTTTGATTCTAAAAAGTCTAAGCAAAAATAGGTAAAATAAATGAATCTTTGCAAGAAAACTCTTTGAGAAATACCGCAATATGTAGAAAGCAATATAAATTATAAAATAGATTAACAAATAACAGAACAAAGTCTTTTGAAGATAAATTTTTAATATCAATATGTTATATCAAAATTTCTAAAGGACAATACCACTGTTTCATCATTATTGATAAGTATAAGCAAACAAACTTCCATTCATTTCACAATTCAAATATTATTAAAAATGTGAGACACACTACTGCATCAGTTTATCGATAATAAATAAATGAAAGAAAAAATTCATGAAATATATCAGCACAAGAGGCGTGGCCCCTGCTCTAGGCTTTACCGAAACGGTTATGACGGGTCTCGCTAATGATGGCGGTCTGTACCTTCCAGAAAAATTTCCTCAATTATCACCCGATGCATTACGAGCACTGCGTGGGCAATCCTATATGACCATTGCTAAAACTATTCTTTGGCCCTTTATGAATAACGAAATCGAATATGTATCTTTTGAGAATATGATTACCGAATCGTACAATACCTTTCGTCACCCAGCAACCTGCCCGTTACTGCAAATTGGTCCAGATGAATTTATCCTTGAACTTTTTTACGGTCCTACCTTGGCATTTAAAGATGTTGCAATGCAGTTTCTTTCTAGATTGATGGATTATATTTTAACTAAACAAAATAAATGGACAACGATTGTTGCTGCAACATCGGGTGATACAGGTGGTGCTGCAATACAAGCCTTTGCTGGAAGAAAAAATTCAGATGTTTTTATTTTATTTCCCAAAGGACGTGTATCATCCATTCAACAACGGCAAATGACCACCAATCAAAGTGATAATGTTCACGCCATAGCTATCGAAGGAAATTTTGATGATTGCCAAGCACTCGTCAAAGCAATGTTTAATGACCATAACTTTCGTCAAAAAAGAGCGCTTTCAGGGGTTAACTCTATAAACTGGGCGCGTATCATGGCGCAAATTGTTTATTATTTTTCATCTGCCCTTTCCCTAGGTGCTCCTGATAGAGCCGTCTCATTTACTGTTCCTACTGGAAATTTCGGTGATATTTTTGCAGGGTATGTCGCTGCCCGTATGGGATTACCTATCGCACAACTGGTTATTGCAACAAATGATAATGACATCCTTCCACGCACATTAACCAGTGGCACTTACGAAATACGACCTATAACCCATACAACATCGCCTTCTATGGACATTCAAGTCTCTTCTAATTTTGAGCGCTTGTTGTTTGAAAGTGGTAATCGTGATCCAGTATGGATTCGCAATGCCATGGAGAACTTGAAACAATCAGGACGTTTTACTCTTGATGAAAAACAGCTTCAAAATATTCGCTCCCTGTTTTGTGCTGGGAAAAGTAGCATGGCTGAAACAGCACAAACAATTAATAGTGTTTATAAAGAAAGCGGCTATCTTATTGATCCACATACAGCCGTTGCACTCAAGGTAGCGCGCGAACACAAAAAGCCACATATTCCAATGATCACTCTTGCCACAGCTCATCCTGCTAAATTTCCTGATGCAATCCAAAATGCCTGTGGTATTAATCCACCACGGACATCTTGCCTAGATGGATTGATGGAATCCAAAGAGTGCTTTACAAGTCTTGCTAATAATGAAAAAATAGTAAAAGATTATATTTCTTTAAAATCAAATGCATCTTACTAAGTTCAGCTGCATTGTAATTAAAATCACAAATATTCCAATGCCCTTATAGAGGTATTTGGCTTGTTTAATGGAGTCATAAACACATGGGTGTAGATATCAGTCGCCTGAGTAACGGTTTGACTATCGCCACACAGACAATGCAACAAATTGATAGTGTAGCGCTCGGAATATGGGTTAAAGTGGGCGCACGCAATGAAACCTTTACACAACATGGCATCGCCCATCTCCTTGAGCATATGGCTTTCAAAGGAACCGCCAATCGTACAGCTCTTAAAATTGCAACTGATATTGAAGATGTTGGCGGTGAAATCAATGCCACCACCAGTATTGAAACAACGGCTTATTTTGCACGTGTACTTAAAAGCGATATCCCGCTTGCTATCGACATTTTAGCCGATATTTTGATGCATTCAAAATTTGACGAAGATGAACTAGAACGAGAAAAACAAGTAATTTTTCAGGAAATTGGTGCCGCCCATGACACGCCTGATGATATTGTTTTTGATCACTTTACAGAAACAGCCTTTCGTCATCAATCCCTTGGTCGCTCTATTTTAGGAACAGCTAAAACTATTCAATCATTTACATCCGCTGATCTCCATGATTTCATTAATAAACAATATAGTGCAGATCGTATGATTGTCGTTGCAGCAGGAGCTGTAAAGCACGAAAATTTCTTGCGAGAAGTTGAAAGTCGCCTTGGTACTTTTCGCCCCCATTCAACTACCCCCCTTACTAATCTTGCAAATTATGTCGGAGGCGACTTTCGTGAATATCGCGATTTAATGGATACACAAGTTGTTCTAGGATTTGAAGGGCGTGCTTATCACGCGCGTGATTTTTATGCGGCCCAAATTCTTTCAATCATTCTTGGTGGTGGTATGTCTTCACGTCTTTTTCAAGAGGTAAGAGAAAAACGTGGATTATGCTATTCTATTTATGCTTTTCATTGGGGATTTTCAGATACTGGACTTTTTGGTGTTCATGCTGCTACTGGACAAGAAGGGCTCAAAGAACTTATTCCTGTGATTCTTGATGAACTTTCCAAGGTCAGCAAAAGTATTCATGCCAATGAACTTCAACGAGCGCAAACACAATATCGTGCTAATCTCATAATGTCACAAGAAAATCCTTCTAGTCAGGCACATCTCATTGCTCGCCAAATACTCCTTTACGGTCGACCAATTCCAATATCGGAAACAATTGAACGCCTCAATCTCATCACTCCTAAAAGATTAACTGATTTAGCGCATCGTCTTTTTACAAATTCCACTCCAACACTAACTGCTGTCGGACCTGTCGGCCCCCTCATGAATTTTGATGATTTAACATCAACTCTTTCATACAAGCTAAAGTAAAAAATTCTTTTCAAAGCAGCATCACAATAACATCACATATTTTATCATAAAATTTACTACAAAAGCTCTTCTCATTAAATAAGTTTTGGAAATATTGGGCAAAGAGGCGTACAAAACTACCCAATTCATACTTCATGTGATAAAGATTCTAATGAGTGAAGGTATATCCGTGAATATCTGGAAATTCATGGTTTAACTTTGCCCTTTTAAAATATAAAACTTCATGCGCTTCAATTTCCATTGGAGCAAATGGGTGTGTGGTCTATTTGTATATAAAATCACATAACTTAAGAAAAAGTGATTACAATTTATTATATAAATAAATTATAAAAGGTGGACGTTTTTTCTCAAAAATCGAAATGAAAATTAAACATCCTAAAATATTGAGAGTGGGACATTGTGAAGAGTTTGCGTAAAATAATTGACATCATTTTCATTGTAGTCGTTAGTTCTTTTGTCCATCTTACATCAGCACAAGCAATTGAGCCAGTTAAAATTTCTTCTCAAGATGCTGCTCTTGATCTCTCAAAAGCAATTGAAATTCACCATACAAACAACTCTATTTTTCAAACAAGTACAGCGCCAGGACCAGATGGTATTGTATGGCGTATTGAAGTGCAGGCAAAAAATGAAAAATTTTCCGGAAACTGGGCAGTTTTTTCTCTTGCAAATCCAACAGATGAACAAGTTGACCGTCTCATCGTTGCCCCCCATTACCGCATGGCACATTCTGGATTTTTTTGGCCAGACCTTGGATCAGCAAGGATTCAATCCATAACGCCAAGCGAAGGTTTTTCCCTCGATCGTCAACTTAGTGCAAACTCTGATATCTTTCGTATTACCCTTAACCCTGGTGCTGTTGTTACATTGGTGGCCGAACTTAACTCTGCCACTCTACCGCAAATCTATTTATGGCAACCTGAAGCTTATAAGGATGCAATTAATTCTTATACGCTTTATCATGGTATTCTTCTTGGTATATCAGGTCTCTTAGCACTTTTGTTAACTGTTCTCTTCGTTGTCCGTGGGACAGGACTGTTTCCTGCAACAGCGGCTGTCGCTTGGGCAGTGCTTTTTTATATTGGTATTGACTTCAATTTTTTAAATAAATTCTTTGCAGTTACACTCACAACACAGCCAATCTGGCGCGCTGGGACAGAAGTAGCGCTTGCTGCTACACTCTTCATTTTTCTTTTTACTTACCTCAACCTTAATCGCTGGCATTATCATTTTAGTTATGGTGCTATCGCTTGGACCATTGCCTTTTGCAGTCTAGGAGCCTTTGCTATTTATGATCCCATCAGAGCCGCTGGAATTGCGCGTTTGTCTTTTGGCCTTACCGCTGTGCTTGGTATAATATTAATCATCTATTTCTCAATCAGAAGCTATGACCGTGCCATTATGCTTATTCCAACATGGTTGCTCATTAGCTTTTGGTGTGTTGGAGCCTATGCCTGTATAGCTGGACATTTAAACAATGATATTATCCAGCCAGCATTAGCAGGGGGATTAGTGCTCATTGTTCTTCTCATAAGCTTTACTGTCCTGCAACAAACTTTTTCTAATGATGCTTTCCATGAAGGAATATTTTCCGACCTTGAACAACAAGTACTCGCAGCAAAGGGAGCTGGAAATATTATTTGGGATTGGAATATTGAGCGTGACCGTATTGTTGTACATCCAAACATGGCAACCCTTTTGGGTACTGAAATTCATAACCTCAATGGACCTATGCGCAACTGGATTTCAGCCTTGCACCATGATGATCGTGAACGCTTTCAAGCTGTATTGGATATCATTCTTAAAAATAAAAAAGGGCGCATTGATCAAATTTTTCGTCTTTCTTCCGGTGGTGGTTACTATCATTGGTTTTCTCTTCGTGCACGTCCGGCTATGCAAAAAGATGGAAAAATCACACGTGTCATTGGAACCATTGTCAATATTACTAACCATAAAAAATCTGAAGAACGTTTATTGCATGATGCAATCCACGACAGCTTAACCGGACTTCCTAATCAACAAATTTTCTTTGATAGACTACAAAATTATACCTCTTTAGCGAAAGCAAATATCAAAATTAGACCAACCGTCTTTATGATTGATTTTGACAATTTTCGCCAAATTAATCGCAAATTAGGCATCGCTGTTGGGGATACTGTACTCCTTATAGTCGCACGTCGTTTAAATCGTCTCATTAACTTTCAAGACACCTTATCGCGTCTTTCAGCAGACCGCTTTGCAATTATTTTACTCAGCGAAACTGAACCACAAAAAATTGCAGCATTTGCAGATCATTTGCACAAAACAATTTCAGCACCTATTTCACTTCCAGAAAACAAAATAATCCTTTCAACCTCTATTGGATTGGTTACATGGAGTGAAAGCCGATCGACAGCTAAAGATATTTTTAATGATAGTGAATTAGCGATGATTCGTGCAAAACAAATGGGTGGAAACCATATTGAACCTTTTCGTCCTAATTTTCGCACTTTGGGTCTCGAACATAATACTCTGGAGAAAGATGTTCATTATGCTATAAAACGTAATGAGATGAAAATCCTCTACCATCCTATTCTTAATTTATCAGACGGACATATTATTGGTTTTGAAACAATTGTAGAATGGCATCATCCCACTTATGGAAATTTAAATGTTTCTGATTTCATAAAAATCGTAGAAAATGAACAAATTGTTATGGATTTGTCACAATTTATCATCGATAATGCCATTATTGATCTTATAAATGTACAAGAAAAGTTTTCCCAACAATCTTTCTTTATTTCAATTAATTTACCAAGCGCAGAAATGATTCATCCGCGTTTTATCAGTCAATTGCGTGCCGCTTTGCTTCGCCATCCTCTTCACAAAGGGCGCTTGATGATTGAAATATCTGAATTTGTCTTAAGAAATAATCCTGAACAATCAGCGCACTTTCTCGAACAAATTAAAACACTTGGAATGAATCTCGCACTCGATAATTTTGGAACAGGTTATTCGTCTCTGACCTATCTCGTACGTTATCCATTTGATATGGTTAAACTTGATCGTTCACTTATCTCAATCGACTCTCTTAAGAAGAAAATTGTTCTAAAGTCTATCATTAATATGGCAACAGATCTTAATTTGCAAATTATCGCAGAGGGTGTTGAAAATGAAAAAGAAGCAATCTTCCTTCGTCAAGAAGGCTGTAAATATGTTCAAAGTACACTTGTGACGAAACCGATTGCCATAGAAGAATTAATTACACTCGTTCAGAGCCATTTCCCTTATAAAATAAAAACATAATGGATAAAATAACGTGTAAAGTTAAAAAGCTTAGAAAAAACTCTACGCGTGTCCCATTTCAGAAGCAAGATAAGTTGGATCGATACCCATGCGTGTTAAACTTTTATCATATTTGCAGCTTAAATCGCTTTCAAAAAGAAAACTAGGTGATGTAGAACTGATTAGCCAACCATTTGTAGAAATTTCTGCCTCAAGTTGCCCCGCTTTCCATCCAGCATAGCCTAATGCGACCAGTGCATGTTGCGGACCTTGTTCGCAACTGATCGCTTTTAATATATCAATTGTCGCAGTAAAACAGATCTTATCTGCAATAAAAACAGTTTCTTCACAAGTATAATCATCTGAATGAAGGACAAAACCACGCGAAGGATCAACAGGACCACCATAGCGAACAGGAAACTGTTTTATTGGTTCAGAAAGACTTTTTTTTTGGCCACTGTCTATGACTCCCAAATGAAGCAAAAGTTCTGGAAAATCAATATGATGCAATTGATTAAGAATGATGCCCATCGCACCGGCATCAGAATGCGCACAAATATAAATAACAGAACGAATAAAGCGTTTGTCATTCATCCCAGGCATTGCTATGAGTAATTGTCCACCTAAAAAGCCATTACATCGCTTCATTAATCTGTTATTCTCCATAATTTACATGATAAAAGTTTGTTCATTTAGCACACTAGGAAAATAAAACTCCAATGAAAAAAAGTCGTATATTTACAAATTTACAAAATATCGCAACTTTCTTTTATAAAAAGCTTTTCGTTACTTTAAGCTTAACATTCATAGTTTTAGAATTACTTAACATTCCTGTAAATGCTCAAACAGAACAAAAACTCCAGCTTTTCGCAACATCTTGGTATGAATCAGATGGTGGTCGTATCCGATTAGCAATCACTGAACCTTCTCTTTCTGGAATAAGAGAAGGCATTATTGAAATTGAGCTTAAACCAGGATGGAAAACTTACTGGCGTAATCCAGGTAATTCTGGCATGGCACCATTTTTTAATTTCAACCAACAGATTTCTTATGAAATCTTTTATCCTACTCCACAGCTTTTTGAAACAGAAAATGATTGGTCATTAGGTTATAAAGATAAAGTAATATTGCCCTTCAATCTTTCTGGTTCAAGCAAAAATTTAAGTGGTGCTTTCACTCTTGGATTATGTAACAAAATCTGTCTTCCATTTACTATTAACTTTGATTTTTCGCCATCTGCTCTTAAAAATAAACATCTTCCTGCTTCCTTCTTAAAAAAGGCGCAAGATTCTTTGCCCCGCATGATGCAGAATGCACTAAAAATAAGTGCCGAAAAAAATAACAGTACCCTCTTTATAAAAATCAAAAATAACAACAAAAACACTCCTTCCTCTCTCTTTTTAGATGGAGGAGAAATGCAAATTGGAGCAGCAAGAAAAGTCAGTGATAACGCAGAATATACACTCTTCAGTGCTCCACTCTATTTCGCACCAGAAGAAATAAACCAAAAAATTTTTTATACAATTTCTTTTAAAGATCACGCCTTAAGTGGAACATTCATATTCCATACGCAGCCAACCCCTCTTGCAACTCCGTGATAAAAGAAAAAACTCCCAAACAGCAATTATGCTGGAAAACGTCCATTTTCACGATATTGAGTAATTGCTTTGCGAGCAAGGGCATCTGCGCGTTCATTTTCTGGATGTCCCGCATGCCCTTTTACCCAGTGCCATCTGACTGTATGACAAGAACTAGCATCCTCAAGAGCTTGCCATAGCTCCATATTTTTAACAGGATTTTTTGATGCGGTGCGCCAATTATTCTTTTTCCAACCTTCAATCCATTTAGATATACCGTTACGCACATAAACTGAGTCTGTATAAAGATCGACCAAACAAGGCTCTTTAAGCGCCTTTAATGCACAAATTGCCGCCATGAGCTCCATTTGATTGTTTGTCGTATGAACTTTACCGCCATAAAGCTCACGTTCATGACCATTCCAGCGTAAAATTGCCCCCCAGCCTCCAACCCCAGGATTCCCAGAGCAAGCACCATCTGTATAAATTTCAACGACTTTTTGTTGAGCTGCCATAAAATTTAAAAACCTAATTCACTCAGAGAATTTACATTACTGAAAAAACAAAGCTTGTGCCAATACTCCCATGGATCTTTCTTAATAACAAAGCTATTAGGCGGTGTATTAAACCAATCATATAGACGTGTGAGTAAGAAACGTAGAGACGCACCACGAGCTAATAAAACCATCTTGTCCAATTCTAAAGGGATCAATGGTCTTATTTTTTGATAACTTTCCAATAACTTACGTGCTTTGGTAAGATTATAGGAATGATCAGGCTCAAAGCACCAAGCATTTAAACAGATCGCTAAATCATAAGCAAAAAAGTCATTACAAGCAAAATAGAAATCTATCATCCCAGAAAGACGATGATTCACAAAAAAGACGTTATCATTAAATAGATCAGCATGAATAATACCTGTTGGTAAATTTAATGGCCAATTTTCTTGTAAAAAAGCCAATTCCCCCTCAATTTTTTGTCCAAATTCCTTTAACAATGCATCTTCTCTGGTTTGACAACGTTGCCACAATAACTGCCAATCCATAACAGAAAGAGTATTTTTACGACTGAGTGTAAAATCCTGTCCTGCTAAATGCAATTGTGCTAACCCCGTACCCACTTCGCCACAATGCCCCATATCGGGCTGTCGGACCCACATTCCTTCCAAAAAAGTAATAATAGCAGCAGGACGTCCTGCTAATTCACTAATCATCATTCCATCATTTTGAATAACGGGTTGAGGACAAGGAATTCCACGCTGTCCTAAATGCTGCATCAAGCGACAAAAAAAAGGTAAATCATCTTTTGAAATACGCTTTTCATAAAGTGTTAAAATAAACTGCCCTTGTGTTGTCTCTAGCATAAAATTAGAATTTTCGATCCCCTCCTCTATACCTTGATAAGACAAAAGTGAACCTATTGCGTAACGTGTTAAGAACGCTTTTAAATCATTTGGATGAATATCTGTATAAACGGCCATTATTCTGCTTTCGTTTTAGACATGGCGGTATCTTGATGTTCATTTTTTGCGTTACTTGCTTGACCATTAACAAAAGCCATATCTTGAGACGTTAAAATGACATCACGTAATTCGCGACTCACTAAAAATTTTTCCGTTTCTACCGCTGTTTCAGCTAATTCTATTGTGACATCATAACGCTCACGAAATGCTGAAATAATTTCATCAATAATAATTTCAGGAGCCGAAGCCCCTGCTGAAAGACTGACAATAGAAAGAGATTTTAGGTTTTCAAAATTAATTTCATCAGCGCGCTGAACTAAAATAGCTTGCCGCGCACCAGACTTTTCGGCAACCTCTACTAAACGTCGTGAATTAGAGGAATTTGGTGCTCCAACAATCAAAAACAAATCGCTCCCCTGTGCCGCTGCTTTAACCGCATCTTGTCGATTCGTTGTAGCATAACAAATTGACTCAGCCGCTGGGGCTGCTAATGTAGGAAAACGTTGTTGTAATATATCGATAATTCCTGCTGTATCTTCAACAGAAAGCGTTGTTTGTGTCACAAATCCTAATTTATCCGGATCATCGGGTTGATAATGCAAAGCATCTTCTATCGTTTCAATGAGCGTCACAGCCCCTTCTTCAAGCTGTCCCATCGTTCCTATCACCTCAGGATGACCAGCATGACCAATCAATATAACATGACGACCATGACGTTGATGTCGTATCGCTTGTTTGTGAACTTTTGAGACCAACGGACATGTTGCATCAAGATAAAACAAATTATAGCATCGTGCTTCTTCTGAAACAGATTTTGGTACACCATGAGCAGAAAAAACAACCGGTTGATTGCGATGTTCTTCTGGGATCTCATCAAGTTCTTCGACAAAAACAGCTCCCCGTTGCTGTAATCCCTCAACCACGTAGCGGTTGTGTACAATTTCATGACGAACATATACTGGAGCACTATATTTTTTTAATGCAAGCAGAACAATCTGGATAGCACGATCAACCCCTGCACAAAATCCACGTGGACCACAAAGACGTATCGTTAAAGGGGGAAGTCCAGACATAAATCATCCTTAATCTCTATAGTTTTAGCTATATATTCAAACAACCTATCATTATGCACGAATAAGCAATGCAAAAAAGCTAGCAATACCATCTTTTGCATAAGAACACACTCTATCGTGTTTTCTTACAGTATTTTCTTGAAGAAAAGCTCTTTTTAAATTTGCTTTTTCATTTTATTTTCCTAAAGAGCGATAAAATACCAAACAAGAGATTCAATCAAAAGAATGCTAAAGATACCTGCCAAATAGAGTAACGAAAAGAAAAACGTTTTTTTGGCCATCAAAATAGTTCCATTATGTGTATCAGCTTTCCATAAACGATAGGCAAAATAAATAAAGATAATGCTTAAAATTGTTGAAAAAATACCATAAAAAATTCCGCCAAGACCAGTAAAGCAAGGAGCAGCAGCACATAATGCCATCAAAATAGTATAAAATAAAATCTGTTTTTTTGTTGAATATTCACCTCGTACATTAGGCATCATAGGAATCCCCGCAGCCTCATAATCAAGAGATGAAAATAAAGAAAGAGACCAAAAATGAGGGGGGGTCCACATAAAAATGATTAAAAATAATAAAAAGCTATCAATACTCACTGTCCCTGTTGCCGCGGCCCATCCAATCATTGGTGGAAAAGCTCCAGAAGCACCACCAATAACAATATTTTGTGGTGTGATACGCTTTAACCAAATTGTATAGATAACGACATAAAAGAAAATCGTAAAAGCAAGAAAAAATGCCGCAAACCAATTAATGAAGCTCCCCATAACCAATACTGAAAGCATAGAAAGAACCATACCAAAAATAAATGCCTTTCGGGGGCTTATTTTACCCATAGGAATGGGACGCTTTTTAGTCCTTTCCATCATGGCATCAATATCAGCATCATACCACATATTAAGTGCCCCCGCACCACCGCCACCAGCAGCAATACATAAAATTGCTAAAAAACCATACCACGGATTGATAGGAACAGGAGACACCATCAAACCAACTAAAGCCGTAAAGACCACAAGAGACATAACACGTGGTTTCAATAATGTGATATAATCACTAATAGTGGATTTTGGTGGCGTTGACTTACCATTCGCAATCGATAGCTCTCCTGAAACTGACATGCCACTCAAAACCCTTTTCCATTTTTGTCATTCTCAAATCCAATATCATCTGACAAATATGATCTATTATCGAGCGTATGGGAATGACAAATAAAAACCAATCGTCTTTTTGAAAAAATATGGGATACCCCTCTTGTGTATGTATCCCCTAAAAATAGATAGAAACATTTGCAACAAAAATATTTTTTCAATTAACATTCTCTCTATAACATTACAAATGTATCCTACCGAACATCATAAAACCATACTGAAAATTTATCTTCTATAAAATGCTATTTTTTTCATTTTCCTTTATTTCTTGCATATAGATTAATATATTTGGGTAAATACTGATTTTGTGTTATAGTTTTTTATAGGGAATTCATTTTTTATGTAAATCTATGTATGGTTGTGAGTGTTGAGTCGGATAGGATTTTCTGTGATACTTTATAAATTACTCAAAAAAACTTTTTTTATTGGCACTGTTCTTTACACACTTTATAGTAGTTTTATCAGTCATGCATTTGCACAAACACCCTATGCGCAAAATGTCCCTGCTCCACAAACCTATGGTGCATGGACAAAAGTTTGTGCTCTACCACCAGGTACCCCTAATATGCAGTGTGAAGTTGTACAAAACGTTCACACACAAGGGCGTCAAGATATTACCTTGCGTGTTACATTTTATAAACTTCCTCAAAAGCAAGGTGCTTTGATGCGTGTTTTTGTTCCGATTCGCGTTGAATTACGTCCTGGCGTTGGAATTAAAATTGACGATAAAAATATGGGAAGAATGGAATATCGTCGTTGTCTTGGTGATAATTGTGTTGCTGAAGCCTTTCTTAAAGAAGACATATTACAACTCTTTTTTAAAGGAAAAATGGCAACCTATTTTAT
Source organism: Bartonella sp. TT110JLCBS (assembly GCF_042193405.1). Lineage (NCBI taxonomy): Bacteria > Pseudomonadati > Pseudomonadota > Alphaproteobacteria > Hyphomicrobiales > Bartonellaceae > Bartonella > Bartonella sp. TT110JLCBS. Next base: position 22,494 of record NZ_JBHILT010000001.1, on the reverse strand, counting down.
CTTCACAACTCCTGAGCAAGGAATTGGAGGTCTCGTTGACCTTCATGGTCTTGGCGATGCCTATGCAACCTTACCAACATGAATGAAATCGATACATATTGAATGATTAAAATCTCATCGTATATTTTGAGAGCTTCTTAATTTAAATCAATAAAAATCTTCTAAGCCCCCATAGCAATAGGATAATTCTTATGAAATCGCTGATTGATCATTTTGATATTGCTTCTTCTAAAGTGCAATCACTTGTACAGGAAACGCTTCATCATGCTGATGATGGAGAACTTTACCTCGAGTATACAGAAAGCGAAGCTCTTTTATTTGATAATGGACAGCTTAAAAACGGCTCATTTCATCAAGATATGGGGTTTGGCCTGCGTGTCGTTGCTGGAGAAGCTACCGGATATGCACATTCTAGTGAATTATCAGCAGCAGCACTCAAGCGTGCCAGTGAAGCTGCTAAAGCTGTTACCTATAATAATCATGCAGGAACTTATAGTATAGCACCTCAACAAACAAACAAAAGACTTTATCTACCGCATAATCCCCTTGATGCTCCATCATTTGAAGAAAAAAGTGCTCTTTTGCAAAAAATTGATGCCTATTTACGTGCTAAAAATAATAAATTGCATCAAGTGACTGTTTCTCTTTCTGGCTCGCTACAACATGTTGAAATTTTACGTGCAGATGGTTATTTGGTTCGTGATATTCGTCCGCTTGTGCGACTTTCTATATCTGTGGTCGTAGCTGAAGGCAATCGACGTGAAAATGGTTTTTATGGGTGTGGAGGGCGACAAACATTTAACCAATTTATTCATGAAGACAATTGGAAAAAAGCTGCGGATGAAGCCTTACGTATGGCTTTAACAAATTTAGAAGCAGAAGCAGCACCTGCTGGATCTTTTGATGTTGTCTTAGCTAACGGATGGCCTGGTGTTATGCTCCATGAAGCCGTAGGTCATGGTTTAGAAGGTGACTTTAACCGTAAAAAAACATCCGCTTTTGCTGGACTTTTAGGACAACAAGTTGCGGCAAAAGGTGTTACAATTGTTGATGATGGAACAATTCCACAACGCCGTGGTTCTCTCACTGTCGATGATGAGGGGACTCCTTCAGGATATAACGTTCTCATTGAAGATGGAAAACTCGTTGGTTTTATGCAAGACAGGCTTAATGCACGGCTTATGGGAGGTAAATCAACTGGAAATGGACGGCGTGAATCCTATGCTTATGCCCCAATGCCACGAATGACCAATACAATCATGCTAGGAGGAGATAAAACACCTGAAGAAATTCTTTCTTCACTTAAAAGTGGTATCTATGCTGTTTCATTCGGTGGAGGACAAGTTGATATCACTTCTGGAAAATTCGTCTTTGAATGTACTGAAGCATACCGAGTAGAAAATGGTAAAATTTGTGCACCAATCAAAGGTGCAACTCTTATTGGAAATGGACCGGATGCTATGAAACGTATTACAATGATTGGTAATGATAGTAAACTTGATAATGGTATCGGTATGTGTGGAAAAGCTGGCCAAAATGTCCCTGTTGGTGTTGGTCAACCTCATCTTCGAATCAATAATATGACAATCGGTGGAACTGCGCTGGAGTAAGCTTGCTTATTCCTTCCCAATATTCAATATTTTCCCCTTCTCGTTTATCAAGATGTCCTTGTGAAGAGTGAGCTTTTGCTACAAACATTAATTTATAAAGATAATTGAGCGTTATTCATATTTAAATTAAAACCTTGAATACCGTAAGATTTTCTCATTTTAAATTTGTGTCTGTTAAATTAATCAAAATTATTCGTTTGTACGTTACAAGCAGGGAGAACCGTGTGGAGTGAAACTGTACAAAAAAAGATAAAAACGCCATAATGAACCATCTTAAGTGCCAAGGGCTGTAACAACATTGGGAGTTGGCGAATATTACGATGGTGCCGGCAGACTTAGACATACCTTCTTCATGATACATTCGTTTTTTGTGTGGAGTAACTGTCTTGTATGTTTCATAATAAAGTTTAAAATAAAAAAACTTCCTGTATTCAGTGCTTTCATTCAATAAGAAAAGAAAAAGATTATTATTGTAGATAAATCTTAGAGAGATTTTATAATAATACTCAAATGAACTATGTCAAAAAACTTTCAGGCTAAAGCTTCCAACCTTTCTTCTTTTTATTTTTGCTCAAAACAGCAACAACTTCAACATGTGGTGACCATAAAAATTGATCAATTGGTATGATTTTTTCTACTGTATATCCCCCTGCAACAAGAAAAGATAAATCACGAGCAAATGTAGTAGGATTACACGAAATTGCCACAACACGTGATATTGTTGCCTTTGCCAATTCATGTACTTGTTCCTCTGCTCCAGCACGGGGAGGGTCAAAAACAACACTCTCAAAACACTCAAGTTCCTTTACAGAAAGGGGATGTCGGAAAAGATCACGTTTTTCACAAGTGACCGTTTTTAAACCAATCGCAAAACGTGCTGCTGTATTTAGATTTCTTAATGCATCTTCATTATTTTCTACTGCATGAACATTCATCTTTTTTGCCATACGCAAGGTAAATGTTCCTACCCCTGAAAACAAATCAACAGCATTCTTTGCTTTTTTTAAATGCGTTAAAATAATATTACCCATTATATTTTCAGCTTCACTGGTTGCTTGAAGAAAACCACCAGAAGGAAATTCAACACGAACATCTCCAAAGTAAATCACTGGTTTTTCTCGTTCAACCAAAACTTCACCGTCAACAGATAAACGTGTAATTCCATATGAAAGCGCTGCACTAATCATTTTCTGACGAAGTGTTTCATGGTGTATAACGCAACCATTTAAAGCAACATCTAAACCATTTTGAACGCGTGTTATCGTAATATGAAACCGTTTGACAGAGCTCTTTAAAAAAGCACAGAGCTCTCTGATATTATGCAACTGAGAAATAAGCTCTGGATGGCTTATTGGACATTCCTCAAAAGCCACAATCTCATGAGAGAGATAACGGTTAAAACCAACTTTTTGCCCCTGTGGGGTCATGGATGCTGTTAGAGTAATCCGCCGTCGGCTATAAGGTTTACATTCTATTAAAGGCGAAACAACATCATTAAGTCCATACTTTTTAAGCGCATCAACAACCAATTGTTGTTTCCATACGCGATAAGCATCCATATGCCAATGCTGAAGAGTACATCCTCCACATTCTCCAAAATGCTGACAAAGAGCATCAATGCGTTCTGATGATTTTTCTTTTAATGCTATATATGTTGCATATTTTCCATGAACCGTAATTTTAGCACACTCTCCTGGTAAAGTAAAAGGAACATAAACGAAGCCGTGAGACGTCTTAGCAATACCATAACCATTTGCTCCAATATGATCGATTATGACATTGTCATTCACTCTTGTTTTTCTCCGAATAGTAAATATTCCACGTTGCCATCACCACCTGTAATAGGGGAAGAAATTAAACCTTTTGCACTCCACCCTGTTTGTGTATTTAACCAAACAAAAAGTTCCTCAGCAGTTTCTTTAGCACTTGATGGATTTAATATTCCTCCCTTACTAAAGTGTTTACGACCAACCTCAAACTGAGGCTTTACCAGTAAAACAGCTTGGGCGCCCTTCTTGGCTAAAGACAAAACGGGAGGCAATGCAAGTTTGAGAGAAATAAAGCTAACATCTGAAACAATAAGATCAATTTCTCGCCCACCTAAATGTTCCTGTTGAAAATCTCTAACATTCAAGCCTTCTAATAACGTTATAGCCCTGTTGCCCAATAAACGTGTATCAAATTGATGATGACCAACATCAACCGCAATGACATGGGCCGCTCCACGTTCTAAGAGAACTTGTGTAAAACCACCTGTTGATGCACCAACATCAATGGCTGTCACTTTATCCGTTATAATTGGAAATGCATCAAGTGCAGCAATCAATTTTAACGCTGCCCGAGAAACATAATTCTGCGCTGGATCACAAACGGTAATCTCTGCATCATCAAAAACGATTTGCCCAGCTTTAAAAACGATTTCTCCGTTAACTTTAACAGTTTGGCGCATAATTGCATCACGTGCGCGTGAACGTGTCGTAAAAAAGTTTTTTTCAACTAAAAGAATATCGAGTCTTTTTCTGGAAGCCATCTCATACTCGAATTTTCTATCCTGTTCGAATCTCGCGTCCCAAAACAGCAAAAACCGTGTTTAAAATACCCATAGCGTCAAGTCCGATAGTTGAGAGAACTTTTTCTGGTGAACCATGATTCAAATATTCATCAGGAAATTTTAGTGTACGAACTTTCAAACCATGCTCTAAGAGCCCTTCTTGCGCTAAAAATTGTAATATGTGCGCTCCAAATCCACCGATTGCACCTTCTTCAATTGTCACCAATACCTCATGCTCACGTGCCAAACGACACATCAAATCTTTATCTAAAGGTTTTGCAAACCGTGCATCTGCAACCGTTGTAGACAATCCTTCAGCCTCCAACGCATCAGCAGCTTGCAACACTTCTGACATCCGCGTTCCAAAACAAACCAAAGCGATTCTATTTCCTTCACGCAGAACACGCCCTTTTCCAATTTCTAATAACTCACCACGTTGCGGTAAATCTATACCAATCCCCTCACCACGTGGATAACGAAAAGAAATGGGACCCTGATCATAGGCTGCAGCTGTACGCACCATATGCATCAGTTCAAGTTCATCTGAAGGTGCCATAACAACAAAGTCAGGAAGAGTGGACAAAAAAACAATATCAAAACTTCCAGCATGTGTTGCACCATCTGCCCCCACAAAGCCTGCGCGGTCAATAGCAAAACGTACCGGTAATTTTTGAATTGATACATCATGAATAATTTGATCATAAGCACGCTGTAAAAAAGTAGAATAAATTGCAACAAAAGGCTTATACCCTTCACAAGCAAGTCCTGCCGCAAAAGTTACGGCATGTTGCTCTGCAATACCAACATCAAACATTTTTTCTGGAAATTTTTCCGCAAAAGAATCAAGACCTGTGCCTGTTGGCATCGCTGCTGTTATGCCCACAATCTTATCATCATGGCGCGCTTCTTCTGATAAAGCTTTAGAAAATACCTTGGTATAGGGTAGAATATCGCTTGATGCTTTAACCTGTTTTCCTGTCGTGACATCAAAACGATTAACACCATGATATTTATCAGACGAGGCTTCTGCAGGGGGATATCCCTTTCCCTTATGGGTTACAACATGCACCAAAACAGGACCATTAGGATATTCACGAACATTTTTAAAAACAGGTAATAAATGCCCCAAATTGTGCCCATCTATGGGGCCAACATAATAAAAGCCAAGCTCATCAAATAAAGTTCCCCCAACCAAAAGTCCACGCGCAAATTCCTCTGAACGACGGGCCTTATCCCCAAAAAACTTTGGCAATTTTTCGCTTAACATCTTTACGCGTTCACGCAAATGACGATAAGAAGGACGAGATACTAACCGTGCAAGATGTGCACTCATAGCACCTGTAGGTGGTGCTATAGACATATCGTTATCATTAAGAACAACAATCAAGCGTGCATTCAAAGCACCAGCGTTGTTCATGGCTTCATAAGCCATACCCGCAGACATTGCACCATCACCAATGACAGTTATGATATTGCGCCTTGTCTCTGCTTTCAAAGCACTTGCCACCGCCATGCCAAGCCCTGCTGAAATAGAAGTAGATGAATGCCCCGCTCCAAATGGATCATACACACTTTCTGAACGTTTTGTAAAACCAGATAATCCGCCCTCTTGACGTAATGTGCGAATTTTTTCTCTACGCCCCGTTAAAATCTTGTGCGGATAGGTTTGATGACCAACATCCCAAATAATCCTATCCTCTGGTGTATTAAAAACATAATGTAATGCAACAGTGAGCTCAACAACGCCAAGTCCTGCCCCAAGATGACCACCTGTTACAGAAACCGCATCAATTGTTTCTGCCCGCAACTCATCAGCCAACTGTACCAAATCAGACTCAGGCAATGCCCGCAAATCTTGCGGAAAACAAACACGGTCAAGCACTGGTGTTAAAACATGAGACAAAAAAACTCCCTCCTGTTACCTTAACTCAAGAGAACGCAACGGTAAAAATACATCTTCTCTACTCTTTTATTGACAGCTTTGCATCTTTTTTACTAAAAAAGACTCTTCTCTATTCGAGATAATTTATGATTTTTCCCATTTGTAACTTATTTTATAAAAAAGAAATCAATAAAATTTGTTATTCTACACAATAAGGTTATTGCACTGCTTAATCCAGCAACAAATATCCAAAAAGATTTAATATTATTGAGCATCAAGTGGTTCTACTCCTTCTGGAGAACCTCCTTCTGAAAACTGGATTTTTTCAACTTTAGCTTCAGCAACTCTTAAGAGTTTTTCACAATGCTTTTTAAGCGCTTCACCGCGTTCATAAATATCAATGGATTGTTCCAAAGGCACATCGCCACGTTCCAAATTTTCGACAATAACTTCAAGTTGCTTAAGCGCTTGCTCGAAGCTTAAGGTCGTAATATCCCCCTCTTGTATCTCTTTTTTCATATGAACCTCAAAAAATATCTGTTCTGGATATACGAATTCCAAAATTTTCTAAACCTACATAATGATGCTCTTTAGAAGCATAAACAATAACAGAGCCTATTCCTAAATATTTTAAAATTTGTGATCCTAAACCAATTTTGCGCCATTCTGCTTCGCGTTCAATCGCCTGCACATGGTTTTCTGAACTGTCTTTTGCCATGTTTTGAATACCAATAGTTGATTGTATAACAGATCCTTCACGCAAATAAATAAATACGCCACGTTTCTCTTTTTTCATCATTCTCTGCATCATCACCATAATATCTGAAGATTGACAAAAAACATCACTTATAATGTTTTCATGATGTAAATGCACGGGAATATCCTCACCCTTACAAATATCACCAAAAATAATTGCAATATGCTGAACGGATTCCCAAGGGAGTTGGTAACTTTTAACAATAGCGGAACCTATAGATGTTTCAATAGGCATTTCTCCAACATGCTTGATCAATATTTCCTTACGTTGGCGATAAGCAATCAAATCTGCAACCGTTATAATATGCAACCGATGTTCTTGCGCAAATTTCATAATCTGATCACCATGTTTAACGCTTCCATCATCATTAACTAACTCACCGATAACACCAACCGGCGGCAAATTAGCTAATTTACATAAATCAACAGCAGCCTCCGTGTGACCTGAACGCATGAGCACTCCCCCTTCATGCGCAATCAAAGGAAAAACATGCCCTGGACGAACAAAATCATCCGCACTTGCATTTGAATTGGCAAGATTACGCACCGCTAATGTACGATCGTGCGCTGAAATCCCTGTTGTTATGCCGTGTTTAAAATCAACAGTAACTGTAAACTGCGTCCCATGTGCAGAGTTATTATCTGGTACCATAGGAGAAAGATTAAACCGTTGTGCTTCTTTTTTTGGCATAGGTGTACACACAATACCTGTTGTATGACGAAGAATAAACGCCATCTTTTCTTCTGTACAATGCGCTGCAGCAACAGTTAAATCTCCCTCATTTTCACGGTCACCATCATCTGTCACCACAACAATTTCACCGCGTTCAAAAGCTTTAAGTGCAGAAACAATTTTTTTTTCATCATATGCCATTGTTCACCTTCTCACTCACCCAACTTGACCGCGATGTCTTAGATAATGGTCAGCAATAGCACAAGCAACCATCGCTTCACCAACAGGAACAGCACGAATCCCAACACATGGATCATGACGTCCCTTTGTTATAACGTCTATATCATGACCATCAACATCAATGGAACGACGAGGTGTTAAAATTGATGAAGTAGGCTTTACAGCAAAACGCGCAACAATTGGCTGTCCACTCGATATTCCCCCTAAAATACCTCCCGCATGATTGGATAAAAAAAGCGGTTTTCCATCATTTCCCATTCGCATTTCATCGGCATTTTCTTCTCCCCTCAAGCGGGCTGCCGCAAAACCATCACCAATTTCCACACCTTTTACCGCATTAATCGACATAAGTAACGAGGCAATATCTTGATCAAGCTTTGCGTAAATAGGGGCTCCTAAACCTGCCGGAACATTTTCTGCAACGATCTCAACAACCGCACCAACAGATGTTCCCTCTTTACGGAGTTCACTGATATAATCACTAAAAATGTGAACCATCTCTGCATCAGCTGTAAAAAAAGGATTATTATTAACCTCTGACCAATCCCAACGATCACGATTAATATTATGAGGACCAATTGCTATCACTGCTCCTCGGACAATCAAACCAGGAACGATTTTACGAGCAAATGCACCAGCTGCAACACGCGCTGCTGTCTCTCGTGCCGAAGCACGTCCCCCACCTCGAAAATCACGAATGCCATATTTAATATCATAAGTATAATCCGCATGTCCTGGACGATACTGATGGGCAATCGAGCTATAATCCTTCGAACGCTGATCTGTGTTTCGAATCAACAGAGAAATTGGTGTACCTGTTGTCACCAATGTCGTTCCATCGTCTTGAACAACAACTCCTGAAAGGACCTCTACTTTATCTGGTTCTCGGCGCTGCGTTGTGTATTTTGATTGTCCTGGTTTGCGTTTATCAAGATAAGCTTGAACTTCTGCAAGAGTAAAAATAATTCCAGGTGGACAACCATCAATGACACAACCAAGAGCAGCACCATGACTTTCACCCCATGTTGTTACACGAAACAAATGACCAAATGTATTATGCGACATGAAAAAAGATCCATTTCTCTGTCAAATATATACAACGATAACGTATGTTGTGTGCTATACACAAGACAACTCTTTTCTCCCAAATACTCTTGGACACCTTAAATTTGGTCAAACTATTGCTGTCTAATAAAATCTTATAAACCAAACTTTATTCTTTAACGACAGAAATGTCTGGTGCATCAACTGCTTTCATACCTATGATATTATAACCCGAATCGACATGATGGACTTCACCGGTAACAGAACGAGACAAATCTGAAAGAAAATAAAGTGCAGAATCACCAACCTCTTCAATTGTTACCGTACGACGTAATGGAGCATTATATTCATTCCATTTTAAAATATAACGAAAATCACCAATACCAGAAGCCGCTAACGTTTTAATTGGTCCAGCAGATATAGCATTAACACGAATATTTTGGGGACCTAAATCTACCGCTAAATATTTCACGCTCGCTTCAAGAGCTGCTTTGGCAACCCCCATTACATTATAATTGGGAACAACTTTTTCTGCACCATAATAGGTTAGTGTCAAGATTGAACCACCATCTGACATTAATTTCTCTGCACGCTTTGTTAGAGCTGTTAGGGAATAAACGGAAATATTCATGGTCATCATAAAATTTGATTCGCTGATATCAATATAACGACCGCTTAATTCATCTTTATCAGAAAAACCAATAGCATGAACTAAAAAATCGAGTTTTCCCCATTTCTTCTCTATTTCTCTAAAAACCGTATCAATAGAGACACTGTCAGAAACATCACAATGTCCACAAACAAATCCCTTTAATTCTTCAGCCAAAGGCTCAACACGCTTTTTCATTGCTTCACCCTGATAGGTAAAAGCAAGCTCTGCCCCTGCGTTACTTGCCGCTTTAGCGATTCCCCAAGCGATGGAGCGATTATTGGCCAACCCCAAAATTAAACCACGCTTACCGTACAATAAACCATTACCCTTAGCCATCAGCTCTGCCCCATTGTTACTTAAAATTGATATTATTCACCTGCCTATGACACAGGTCAACTTTTTCTTCAAGCAATTGGTTTAAAATCAAACAAAAACTACGCTTAATATATATATAATTTTAAAATTAATCTTGTTGCATTTGCAAAAACTGTTCTAGCGCGGCATTTTCACCTTCCGGCAACATAATACGAACATGCACATAAAGATCATCCCTTGTACCATTTTTTAAACGAAGCCCTTTCCCTTTCAACCGTAACACGCGATCAGAACTTGACCACGCAGGAATCGTTAAAACCACACGTCCCTCCAACGTCTCAACTTCTTCTTTTGCTCCCAAAACAGCATGTTTAAGAGAAACTGGTAAATCAAGATGGAGTGCTCTTCCTTCAACCCGAAAACGAGGATGTTTTTGAATCTGAATGGTTATTAACGCATCTCCTGCTTGCCCGTGAGGCATCGCTTCTCCCTGACCTTTTAAACGAATAATCTGTCCGTCTTCAATATAATCTGGAAGTTTAATTTTTAACTTTTTTCCATTTGGAAAAACAGCTTCCACCTTTTCTGCGCCAACCATCTGCTCTAATGTTATGGCAAGATTAGCACGCACATGTGCTCCTTGTTGGGGACGGTTATAGTGTGTGGAATTCGAAAAGCTACCTCCTCCTCCAAACAGATCCCGAAAAATATCACTCGCATCAAAACCTGCACCACCTGAAGAGGAAAAATCAAATCCCTTTGCTCTTCCTGAAAAAGGATTTTGTTTATTGCTAAAATTTTCACCAGTACCATAGGCCTGATAAAGCGGTTTTCCTTCCATATCAATTTCACCGCGGTCAAATTGTGCCTTTTTATCTTTATCACCTATAATTTCATAAGCTTGATTAATTTCAGCAAATTTTTCTTTAGCCTTTGCATCATCTCTATTATGATCTGGATGATACTTCTTTGCTAATCTTCTAAATGCCGATTTAATCTCTTGCGATTTTGCGGTACGTGCCACACCCAGAATCGTGTAGGGATCACGCATATTGCCCTCTTTTCAATTTCTTCGTTTTCAAAATATCAACTGATACGTTGTTCAATATCCCTTATAGCTTCATCAGTCTATTCTAGAGAATAATTTCTTCTTTTCTCTTTATATGTCTATCAACAAACTAAAATACCAGATAAAATAAGACATTTATTTAATATAGCTCCTTGTAGTCTATGCTAAAGTAAAAATAATTAAACTACCATAAAAATACATGATAGCATTGGCTTTTTGAAAATAAGAAAAAATGGTACTGTAACTTCTTGATGATAAAGTAAATGAGAAAATGCCTCACCCATGCTCACTGATATTTGGAGAAACTATGAGCACCAAAATACCAACAGATGATCATTTTATGAAAATGCAAAAACCTTTTGAACTTTTCGCAAAGTGGTTTGAAGAGGCAAAGATAAGTGAAATAAATGATCCGAATGCTATGGCATTAGCAACAGTTGACGAAACAGGACTCCCTAATGTTCGTATAGTTCTTCTCAAAGACTACAGTCCCCAAGGATTCGTCTTCTATACCAATTATGAAAGCTGTAAAGGACAAGAAATTTTAAAATCAATGAAAGCATCCTTAGGTTTTCATTGGAAATCGCTCCGTCGTCAAGTCAGAATTAGAGGAATCGTTGAAAAAGTAAGTCAACAGGAAGCCGATGCCTATTTCCAATCGCGACCACGTGGTAGTCGAATTGGTGCATGGGCATCTAAACAATCTCAACCTTTAGACAATCGTTTTGTGCTCGAAAAAGCAATTGCTCAATATACTGCGCGTTATGCTCTAGGTAATATTCCACGACCACCTTATTGGTCTGGGTTTCGTGTTAAACCCCTTTCTATAGAGTTCTGGTGCGATCGCCCATTTCGTTTACATGATCGTCTGCTTTTTACACGAGATTGTGTTGAACACAGCGATTGGAAAAGACAAAAACTTTATCCCTAATCCTTCAAACTTCATCGTTATGAAGATTTTTTCTTCCCAACAATTAAACAAATATTTTTTATTCGAAAAATTCTAAAAGAAGATGATTTATTTTATTTAAATAGAAGAATTTCATTTTCACTGTAAAGGTTAATTGGTAATATTTTCTACTGTATTGCTTAAAAATAGCTTAGCAACAAGCTTATTAAAAAAGACATACTGTATGCAGTAGAATACTATGATTTTAGCTAACTTATTTTTAGACCGCAGAATAAAATATCGTCCATATACCCCCACATACTAAACCAGCAAAAATCACAAAACCAATAAGCGAATTAGATTTAAAAAGCCTGAGACATTGTGAACTGTCATCTATATCAATGACTTTAATTTGAATAAACATATGGATACTTGCCACAAAAACCCCCAAAAAACTAAGAACAGGGACTCCAGCTAAATAAAATGCTAGACTAACGAACACCACAAAACCACCATACAAAAATACTAAAGCACGCTTGGTTGCTTTACCAAAGAGAAGCGCCGTAGAACGGACACCAACAGTAACGTCATCTTCTTTATCTTGATGTGCGTAGATTGTATCGTATCCTATGGTCCACAAGATTGATCCCACATAAAGCAAGATTGGTGCCCAGCTTAAACTTCCAAAGACAACAGCCCACCCCATTAATGCCCCCCAATTAAATGCAACGCCTAAAAAAAACTGCGGCCAATATGTTACGCGTTTCATAAAAGGATAAAATGCAACAGCTATCAATGATGAAATACCTAGAAAAAAACTAAACCTATTAAATTGTGATAAAACAACTAAACCAACCAAACATTGCACAAGTATAAAAACTCTTGCTTGAAACCGACTCACATGACCTGTCGGCAATGGGCGAGAACGTGTTCTTTCTACCTGAGCATCAATTTTATGGTCAATAAGATCATTCCAAGTACATCCTGCCCCTCGCATAGCAATAGATCCCAGAAAAAAAAGAAAAAGATACCAAACCCAATGAAGAAACATTGATAAAAGAGTATCGTAATGCATGTTATAAGAGAAAAAAGCCATTGTTGTTGACCAAAAACAAGGCCACATCAACAATTGCCATCCAATAGGCCGATCCCAACGCGCCAATTGCGCATAAAACCATAAAGAACGGGGAAGAAAGCTGTAGACCCATTGTTTGGAAGATGCATCCATAACCCGTCCTTGGCTATCATAGGACTGAACATGCGCGATATTTTTATTTTTTTTCATCAAATGATTTACCTTTGGTCTTGCGATAGAGACATTTCATTCTTATGAGAAGGGGATGAGATTAATCATCTTTTATGAGAGGAGCAAGCAATGAATATTCTTCTTATTGGCTCAGGTGGACGAGAACACGCTTTAGCATGGAAAATAGCAGCATCACCACTGCTAACAAAGTTATATTGTGCTCCTGGAAATCCTGCAACAACAGAATTTGGTGAAAATATTAATTTGAACATTGATGATCACCCCCTTGTTATTGATTTTTGTAAAGCACATTCTATTGATCTTGTAATTGTAGGACCAGAAGCACCATTGGTAGCGGGTATAACAGATTCTCTTAATAGTGCTAACATTTGTGTATTTGGTCCTACTCAAAAAGCTGCTCAACTAGAAGGTTCAAAAGCTTTTACTAAAGATTTATGTCATAAGAATAACATTCCTACAGCAAGTTACCAATGCTTTGATGATGCCGCTAAAGCCAAAGCTTACATTCATCAACAAGGTGTTCCTATTGTCATTAAAGCTGATGGCTTAGCCGCCGGTAAAGGTGTCGTGGTTGCAACAACTATGGAAGAAGCATTTAACGCAGTTGATGCCTGCTTCAAAAGTACATTTGGAGATGCAGGAAACAAAATTGTTGTAGAATCTTTTCTTGAAGGTGAAGAAGCAAGCTTCTTCTGCCTTTGTGATGGTAAAGTTGCTCTTCCTTTTGGATCTGCTCAAGATCATAAACGTGTAGGTGATGGGGATATTGGAGCAAACACCGGTGGTATGGGTGCTTATTCACCAGCGCCCATCATGACCAAAGAAATAGTGAATCGTACTCTCAAAGAAATTGTTGAACCAGCTTTAAAAAGCATGAACGAAATGGGAACCCCCTTTAAAGGCATTCTCTTTGTCGGATTAATGATAACGCAAAAAGGACCCGAATTAATTGAATTTAACGTACGATTCGGTGATCCTGAATGTCAAGTTTTAATGATGCGCCTCAAAGATGACATTTTGCCAATTTTTCTTGCTGCAGCTCAAGGAAAACTTGAAAATAAGCCTCTTCGGTGGTCTGAAAAAGCTGCTCTCACCGTTGTTATGGCTGCTAATGGTTATCCAGACTCTCCCCAAAAAGGTACTGTTATCCGTAACGTTGATCAAGTAAACTCTCTTCCCGATGTGAAAGTTTTTCAAGCTGGTACAATGTTGCGTGATGGAGAACTCATTGCAAATGGTGGACGTGTTCTCAATATAACTGCAACAGGAAAAACGATTACGCATGCACAAAAACGTGCCTATGAAGCTGTTGATTGTATTGATTGGCCAGAAGGTTTTGTTCGTCGTGATATCGGATGGAGAGCCGTTGCGCGAGAAAATTAAATCCTTTGAATATTCTTTTTTACGATTTTATTATTTTATATAAGAGCATGACACACAAATTTTCTCACTGTTTTACGTTGACCATAATTTTGAAAAAATGAGTGTGCTTTCCTTTGAACAATCAAATATTATAAATAGAATATCTACTCATGATAAAATAGGAAAATTTTCTGAATCTGAAAAAAATTCAAAAACACTTCCAGTAATCTTCTGGTGTTTTAATGATGTGACAAAAACCCAAAATTATACCGCAAAAAAACAGTTTCTATTGTTATGAAAACCGTTTTTACCTCTCCGAAAAAAGCGTTTAACGTAATTGATTCCTGCTGCAAATGTATGGTGTTAAAAAACTCTTCATTTACAATCATTGACTTCCTCTTTGTCTTCAAGAACCAAAAGTCACACCAAATTCCGTCTGTAAAGGTCTGGATTTTCATTGAGCGGATTCCTCTTGCTTCCCACTCATATGCTGCACTTACACAAATACCTACAAGCAAACTTAAGAATATTTGCCATATCTTCTAAAACACTTCATGTGTGAAGTTTACACGCCTTATATTACCGCTCCAAACAACGATGTTTTACAGCACAACAAGATAAATGCTGACGGTAGTACAAAAATGAATACATGTTAATATTACTGGAGTGCAATTCGATTCGCAATCACCAAACGCAAGCCTAACGGATTGCTATAACGAAGTAAAAAACGCTTTTGTTTAGAATGTGCTGTTGTACCAAAAAATCGATGTAAATCAGAACGATCTTTTACAACCAGAATGCGATTATCTTCATTGATCATAAGCATGGGAAGGCCATAAGTATCTGCCCATAACCGCCAATCCAGAAGAACATTATTCAAATCTCTGGAAACCAAAAGCGGTATACAAGCTTCCTCATCGGCATGAAGTAATTCTAATGCAACAGCTCTTTCTCCTGAACGCGTTTTTACGGTACGTGCTGCAATTCCTTGGAAATGATAAGGGGGTATTAAATGCGATAAACTTGAAGGCATATCCGTTTTAAAAGAAACACCACGCTCATTTAACGAACAAATAACCTGATTACCCGTTTTGGATGAAAAATATGTCGTCGTTTGTGGCAAATGGCACGGATCTAACCGAAATTCAAGCACCGCTTTTGCCTGATTAAAGCATTGATTAGCCATATACATTATCCCAATTTATCTTAAATAACATACACCCTTTAGCAGCTTTTTCTCATTGGATTATTAAAAGTTTGAATAAAAAACAACTGGTTTCTTTTTTGGTTATTAAAATCTAAACAAAAATACATGATCACCATTCTTGAATTATAATACTTTTCCAGGATTCATTATCCCTAAAGGATCGAGCGTTTTTTTAATCCCTTGCATAATATCCAATGCGACAGGCGATTTAAAAGAACGAAGTTCTTCGCGCTTAAGCTGACCAATTCCATGCTCAGCAGAAAATGCACCTCTATAGTCCACCACTAAACTATGAATGCGATGATTCATTGTTGACCATAACTGCAAGAACACTGCCGTATCAGCTCCTACAGGTTGTGTAATATTATAATGTAAATTTCCATCGCCCATATGTCCAAAACAAATCACCCGTGCTCCTGGAGCAATATCTTCAACAATAAGCGCTGCCTCAGCAATAAAATCAGGAATAGAAGCAAGTGGGATTGCAATATCATGCTTAATGGACCCTCCTGCTAACTTTTGTGCTGATGATATACTTTCTCGTAATTGCCAAAAAAAATCTTGCTGTTTTAAAGATTGCGCAACAACTGCATCTTCTATCACCGCATTCTTTAAAGCTTCTTCTAAAATAGTACTCAATACCGATAACGCCTCATCATTGCCTTGCAACGATGAAATGTTCATTAATACATACCATTCATGTTTCCGCTGAAGAGGAAGCTTCTCACACATCTTATAATCTAAAGCCATTTGCAAACTGAGATTTCCCATGAGCTCAAAACCTGTCAACATCCCTCCTCCATATTCTTGAGCCAGAGATAAAAACTCTAAAGCCTTCGCCGGACTATATAATCCCACCAAAGCAACAGCTTTTCCTTTTATTTTTGGAAACATCTTCAAAACGGCTGCGGTTATAACACCCAATGTGCCTTCTGCACCAATAAAAAGATCTTTTAAATCGTAACCGCTATTGTCTTTTTTAACAAAACGCAAATCATCTAAAATACGCCCATCCGGTAAAACAACTTCTAAACCAAGACAAAGATCACGCATATTGCCATAAGCTAAAACAGCTGTCCCTCCAGCATTCGACGAAAGATTTCCTCCTACTTGGCAAGAACCTTCAGATGCCAAAGAAAGAGGGAAAAAACGACCTGATTCATCCACTTTTTTCTGTAAATCCTGTAAAATAACACCAGCCTCTACAACAACAAAGTTTCCCTCAAGATTTATAGCTCTAATCTTATTTAATCGCTCCATGGATAAAAGAACGCCCCCTCCTCTTTCATCTGGTTGTTGCCCCCCCACAAGCCCTGTATTTCCACCCTGTGGCACAATCGGTGTGCGCGTTTTGCTCGCTAACTGCATAATCGATGAGACCTCTGCGCAAGAAGATGGACGTAAAAGTAAAGGTGTTTTTCCATGAAAAAGCCCTCGCTCTTCAAGCAAATACGGTGCAATCAACGCTTGATCTGTTATAGCATGCTTAGCACCAACAATTTCCCTAAACCCCTCAATTAATTCCTGCTCCATGTTCATTTCTCCTTTGGAGCTGCAGCCCGTATAAGACGATCATTGATAGCCTCCCCTAATCCGTATAATGGAATAGGTTCTACTGCGATACATCTCACTTTAAATGAATCTAATTCCTTCATATATTGAAATAAATGAGAGGCTGCCTCTTCTAACTTTCCATCTTCGCTAAGGTTTAAAATAGACACGGCATTTTCAGCCCCCATAACACGCTTTGAACCAAATGCTAAAAGCGCTTCACCATTTTCCACCTTTTCTACATTCAAACGAACCGTGGCATTGGGAGCATAATGCGACTTTAACATTCCAGGAGCTTCAATCGCCGCCCTTTGATCTATCCGTTTTAAAGGCTTCCCCACAACTTCTTCAATTTCATCAGCCGCAAGCCCCCCTGGACGCAAAAGATAAATATTTTCACCACAAATTTTAATAATCGTTGATTCCAGACCTATTTTAGCAGGTCCTCCGTCCAATATCAAAGGAACAGATTCCCCCAAAGATGCAAAAACAGCCTCAGCTGAAGTAGGGCTAAGACGCCCCGATTGATTTGCACTAGGAGCAGCAAGTGGGCGGCCAAAATGTTGTACCACTTCTGCAAAACGACTGTCTGGAAAACGAACAGCCAAGGTATTCAAACCAGAGGTTGTTAAAGGATGGATATTATGCTGTTCCTTTAAAGGCAAAACCAATGTCAAAGGCCCTGGCCAAAATTCCTCCATTAATTGGCGTGAAAGAAAGTCAATTTTAACATAACGTTGTGCCATTTCTATGCCGCTGACATGCGCAATAAGAGGATTAATTTGCGGACGACCCTTTGTAGAATAAATAGAAGAAATTGCCCTTCCATTGGTTGCATCGCCCGCTAATCCATAAACAGTTTCCGTTGGTAACGCTACTAACTTCCCTTGTTCAAGAAGCGCTATTGCCTCTCTTATCGAAGCACTATTGAGTGGTAGAATCGTCATGACACATCATTTCTATAACACTCTTTTAGTGATATTATGCTCTTCTTTGTTCATATATCACATTGATTTTATATATTTTTTTAAGTATGGGGTTCATAAATAAAGGTTAGTGAATAGGATTTTCCAATATTCTTCTACAAAACATATCTTATTCTGCTAACTTTCTCTAATAGTTTTTTGAATTTTGCTAAGTTCTCTTGTGAAAAGCTATTGTTGAAACTCTTGATATAAACTTAACGTGCGGTACATTGTACCACAATTGAATAGGGGATTTAGCAATGGGAAAAATTCAAGCCCCCATACCTGATCAAGTTCAAGAAATTGCAAGTGCAGTTATTAAGTCTATGGGTTTAACTGTATCAGATGCAGTACGTATGTTTATGACCCGCATTGCTAGAGATCGAACATTACCACTTGGATCTATTTCAACCAAATCCGGAAACATTACGAGCTCTCGAGGATGCCGAAATGGGATGCGTCGAACGTACATCGTTAGACAGCTTAAGGACCATGATACGCGAAGATAGAACCGAAATGCGTAAATCTGAAAAGCAAACCTAAGCTTGCTATGCTAGAAATTGTTTATACGCGTTCATTCCGGCATAATCTTAAAAGTGAAAGCAAAGATAGGTATGCTAATACACTAGAGAAGGATTTGCTGCTTGTGGTCAAGCGTTAGCGAAGAATGAACCGCTAAAGGTGCATCGGAGAAATCATGCATTAACAGATAAATGGCACAATTGTCGTGATTGTCATATCAAGCCAGATTTAGTTTTGATCTATCGAAAGCCAAATACTAAAACACTAAAGCTCTTACGACTTGGTTTGCATTCTGAACTACGCTTATGATTGGATCTCCAATTTATAGTAAAAAGAATTTTTCGAAGTTTTTGCTTGTATAACAGTTTTTCTAATTCTTTGAGAACCACTGCTTCAAATGAGCGAAGATGTTGTCTATCGCATCCATGAGGCGTGCAAAATCAAGGATAAGCAAAAAAAAAAAGAAAAAATGCTATCCACTTCATCAAGCGAGACATCATTTTCACGCTTTGATAGGTCATGATGATTTCTTGAAGGATTTCTTTTTCTGCTTCTGTAAGCTCTATATCGTCTTGTGTTTTTTTCTAACCATGTTTCCACCCACACAAGCGTTCACCCTGCTTGTTATGCTTTAAGATCTCTCTTACTAAGTTTGAGCTAATGGTGTTCAAATCTTGCCAGCTTAAATAAATAGGTAACCAACAAACACAAGAAGAAGCATATTTATTTGTTGCGCAACCAATCAGAGAGCATCACGCACATCAGCATCACTTTTTTGATTAACTTCACTTTCCACCTCCAAACGTGTTGTGGCTGCTTTTAAAGCTTTTTCTGTTTGCTTTTGTTGCTCTGCTTTTTTCCCAAGAGTAAAAGCTCTTGCTAAGGCAATAAAAAAAGCGGCTAAAGCCGCACCTGTTACCATCAAATTTCTTTTCATCCATAAGATCATAGGCGGTGCTCCTGAAAGCGTTTAGCAACAAAGAAAATACCAGTACATGCGGCTAAAACCATAATGGCGGCTAAAGCCCATTGAATGGGTCCATTGCCCACTAAAAATCCACCAAGACCTGAGAAAGAACCAATAATCGGTGCAAGGGGGCTTCGGCTTTGAAAACCCCCGTTGGTGCTTGCGTTTCTACTGTTTGATAATTGGAAGAAACATAAGCCCCTTTCGCCCATAGCCCTGCCTCTGCTGCACGCCGGTGTACGAGACCTTATAAACGTTTGCCTCCCGCTTTGGTCCATTTCTGCAATTCGGTTGGTACAGATTCATAATCCCCCGATTAAGCCTTTTAAGTAGTGTTCTATAGCCTTCTTGAGGGCTTAACGTATTGCCTATGATTTTCATGACAAGATTTGGATATTGCGTGAGTGTTTGCGCATCTTCATCGCTATATCCTTTAGAGCGTAAAAATTGCAAAGTTTGTTTATGTTGTGCGCGTCCCTTGTTACCGCATAAGGATAGATGCATTTGAAAAACTTTCTTGTGGTGTCTTTCCTAACGCAAGCCCTGCAAAAAAATCCATTAAATGCTCGGAAAATTCTGATTTTCTAAAACGCTCCCATAAGCTGCTTGGATTTGCGTCTTTATGAATAAAGTTCCCAACGGCGTTTACATAATTTGTTGCCTGTTCTGGCATATCATTTGCTTTTAAATGTTCCTCTTCTGGTAAGTGTGCATTCAAATGTTTTTCTTCTCCTATAGGTGCATCAAAAAGCTTTTCCTCATCATTTCCAGAATCGTTTTTCAAAGAGTTTGCCGCTATAGATTTCTCATTAAGTTGAGCAATATAATCCATCACATCTTTTTGCTGTCGCCCAGCTTTGTCCCCACTAGACTGATCAATGTTCCCAACAAGTGGAGATTGAGGAATCATTGATGCAACACCTCCCTGCTCTGAGAAGTCATGTTTTTGTTGCTCTGGCACCTCTTGTATCTTAACAGTATTCTTTGAAACATCCGGCAATGGAGGCATTTGGCGTTTTAAATCATCCATAGACATAATCAATTCTGCTGGCGTTTTTTCCCAGCTTGTTCTGTCCCTGCTTGAGAACCACGAATAAGCTCTGTAGGACTCAATTTTTGCGGAGTATTATCCCCATTGCTCGCATCAAAAGGGTCTGTGCGACAAGCAGCCCGTTCTAAAAAACTTGGCTTGTATCGTCCTTCCAACGGCGTGCTTGGAGGCATCGAGCGTTGTTGCAATAAATATCTAGGTAACTGCGGTATAACCTGATACATTAAAGGACGCAAAAATTTTGGATCAAACAACTTTAAAAGAGAATTTGTGTTTTCTTGTTCCATCACTGCATCCTGTCCATCTCACAGCCACGCTTGCTATAATCTACATGCAAAAAACCTATCGCCTTATGCAAGAAAACAGCTTCAGGTTTTGACTTCAAAACATCTTGTGCCATCACCCCGCGATAACGCTCTGGATAGCCCCTGTAGTTATACTCATAGAGTTTGTATCCATCTCGCTGCCCTACTCGTACGATATTTTCTTTCGCTCTGATGTTGCTAAGCCCAGCAAAAATACCAAGGATAGTTCCAACATTTCCAACAATCTCCTACGGATTAGGTTTTTTATATAACAAGATATTGATTTATAATAATAATCTAGCGTTATTTATATTGAATTAGCCTCCCGAATAACGTAGAATTCTCTCATTTCAAATCTGTTTATCTTGAATCAATCAAAATCACTTGCTTGCACATCATAAGCGGGGCTGATGTGTGGGTAAAAACTATAGAAGAAAGGAGTAAAAATGATTCTTATGAAGAGTCTTAAGAGCCAAGGGCTGTAGCAACACCCACGAGCTGGTTTTGTACACTTTCAAAAATGATATCTTTACCTGCTCCCAAGGTGATATTCCCGCTCTGTTCATCATTGCTTTGCATCGGGTTTGTACCGGCAATAATATCGGCTCCAACACCATGGATGCAGCCTTATTTAAAGTGCCACCCGCTTGAATAATGATGCCAATCGCTATGCTGTTGAAACCGTTGGTAACCCTGCCTACCCTCTAGAGTTATTTCAGAGGGTTATTACCGTAAGTTTAGAGACAATGAAAATCGTTAAGAACCTACCAAAACTAGAAATTAAAGAAATTGAATAGACTTGGCTTGCTAAACTCACAAGGGGTATAGAGTCTTATAACCATAATCTATACCTCTCTTGTTAAGTTGATTACATACAATCTTTAAAAGGAGTGTTTGTATGCGTTATTCTAAAAAGAAATCATTTGCACTTTTAAATACTCTTATTTGGATTGCTTTAAGACTTTAAGAAACCCTATCTAAAATGAATACGCTTCTTTTACATTGCCTTTAAGAGGTTATACCGTAATCTAAAATGATAGCTTTATTGTTATCAAAAGCTTTGTTTAAAGAGGGTTATGTATATTTATTTTCTTATATTACTTATAGGTTTTGAAGGTTTCTACCCCCCAAAACCCTTACAAAACATACATCATTAGCTGAATTTATAGGTTGTATTATTGATATAGGTTGTTTTTTGAAAAATTGATAAAAAATAATATATTGAAATATAATGACTTTTATTTTTTATTGAAAAATATGTAAAGGGGGGGTGTAAAAAGCACCTCCACCCCCCCCCCAAAACTCATAACCATAATGGTCTTGATAGCATTTCTTATGATTATAATCCCTTTCTTTTGAAAGGCTTTAAAGGATCACATGCTTTTTTCATAAAGCACATTTTAATCACTCACTAAAATCATAAGATTCGTCTGTTAAATAAACTGACATAACCGATAAAATAGACAATAATCCATTAAAAGGGATTTTGATCATCTATGGAATAATTTTATAGATCTTTTTTTATAGGTTATTTCCTTAAAATCTTGCACCAAAACCATGATCAGAGCCATACCACTGTTGAGTTTCTCAACTAGTGATCAAGGCTTTGGAGCGCG